>JBAXRL010000032.1:0-14072 GCA_037131205.1 Actinomycetes bacterium
GTATCAGCCGGAAGAGAGGATGTATCGCGGAGAGTACATTGTGCCGCCGCTGCAGGCGGCACAGTGAGCGTGAAAGGGCAAGAGCACGTCCGCTCCCGGCCCTCGTGACGGGCGTATCCACCCGCGCACGGGTGTGCTGCGCGAGGAGGCGGGGCTTGCCCCGATACTCCGTCACTCGCTGAAGGTCAGCCTCGCGACCTCTTGCAGCACCGCCACCATGGCCGCCTCCACAATGGCGTCGGGCTCCTCGTCCAGACCTATGCCGCGGCGGATGAATGGACCGAACAGGGCGTTCTCTCCCCGGGACACTCATCATTCGTGGATGGCCGATCCGGCCATGTCACGCATTATCTCGACGATCGCGGCCTCGACGGTCTCGTCGGGCTCGCCGTCCAGGCCCGTGCCGCGCCGGATGAACTGACCGAACAGCGCATAGCCCATCGCCAGGCAGCTCAGGCACGCGACCACCACATGCGGGTCGTGACGACCGCGGGTCCCCCGTTCCTCGCCCTCGGCCTCGAATCGCTGCACGAGCCGCCTCATCGCCGGATTGCCGGCGGGGAGATCGGGGAGGACGCCGTCGAGCGACGAGCGGGCAAGGAAGGCGATGAGCTCCTTTTCTGCCAGCGTGGCGCGAAAGACGTCCTCGGCGCCCTGTAGCACGTCGGCCATCTCGTCGATCTCCGTGGTGATCGTGCGCTGCGCCTTCTCCATCGCGGCCCGAATGAGCCTCTGCTTGGCGCCGAAGTAGCGGTGCACGAGCGCCGGGTTCACGTCGGCTCTGGCGGCGATTGCACGCACCGTGACGCGGCCGGACGCGCGCTCCGCGAGGAGCGCCGCGGCCGCCTCGACCAGCGCCTGGCATACTTCCTCGCGTGAACGTCTCGGGCGCCTCGAGCTGCCGGCCTCGGCGGCCATTTCGTCCTCCCGGATTGTATTTGGGACCTCACGGACTTCCGGCTCGACAGGCATGCGCCGGCCGTCCTCATTGCGACTGCCGGCGCCTTCGGGCCTGGATTCCACCTTGCTCAACGCTCGTATCATACCCCCCTTGACATCGTATTGTAGGCGGATGTTTACTTTCAGCGTTCGCGGCGGCGATGCAGAGGGGTATGACGAGAAGAGCAAAGGCTGAAGCTTCAGGACAGTGTTCTGACCGGCACGAGCGACGTGAGCTTCGCATCAAGGCTCACGAACGAGCACGGAAGGAGTGGGGAGCATGAGCAAACCGTTCAAAGGCGTCATCAACGTCGACATCAGGGACTCGATCCCGGACTGGGCGCCGTTCGAACCGCCGAAGGCGCCGGATGGCGCCCCCAACGTGCTCTACATCGTCCTCGACGACGTCGGCTTCTCGGCGATGAGCTGCTACGGCGGCCCGATCCCGACGCCGAACATCGACAGGATCGCCGCCGACGGCGTGCGCTACAGCCAGTGGCACACCACGGCGCTCTGCTCGCCGACGCGCTCCTGCCTGCTGACCGGTCGCAATCACACGCGCAACAGCATGGCCTGCATCACCGAGGCGGCCGTGGGCTTCCCGAACGGCAGCGGCACGGTCCCGCCCGAGAACGGCATGCTCTCCGAGATCCTCGGCGAGCTGGGCTGGAACACGTACCTGGTCGGCAAGTGGCACCTCTGCCCGACCGTCGAGATGAACCTGGCGGCGCCGCGCCGCAACTGGCCGAGCGGCCGCGGCTTCGAGCGCTGGTACGGCTTCCTCGGCGCCGAGACCAACCAGTGGTATCCCGAGCTGATCTACGACAACCACCCGGTGGACCCGCCGAAATTGCCGGAGGAGGGCTACCACCTCACCGAGGACATCACCGACAAGGCGCTCGAGTTCATCAAGGACGCCAAGGTAATCGCGCCGGACAAACCGTTCTTCCTGTACTACGCGCCCGGCGCCTGCCACGCCCCGCACCATGCACCCAAGGAGTGGATCGACAAGTTCAAGGGTCAGTTCGACATGGGCTACGAGGCGATGCGCGAGCAGACCCTCGCCCGCCAGAAGAAGATGGGCCTCGTGCCGCCCGACACCGAGCTGCCACCGATCAACCCGATCGGCACCTCGGCGACGCGTCAGGGGCCCAAGGGCCAGCCCTTCCCCCAGGTCGACGAGACCAGGCCCTGGGACTCGCTTTCGGACGGCGAGAAGGAGCTCTTCTGCCGCATGGCCGAGGTCTACGCCGGTTTCCTCGCGCACGCGGACCACCACATCGGCCGGCTCCTCGACCACCTGGAGGAGACCGGACTGCGCGAGAACACCATCGTCATCGTGGTCTCCGACAACGGCGCCAGCGGCGAGGGCGGACCCAACGGGTCGGTCAACGAGTGCCTGTTCCTGAACGGCATCCCCGACGACCTCCAGGCCAACCTCGCGATGATCGACGAGCTCGGCGGGCCCAAGACGTACAACCACTACCCCACCGGCTGGGCGATGGCCTTCAACACGCCCTTCAAGATGTGGAAGCGCTACGAGTTCAACGGCGGCACCGCCGACCCCTGCGTCATCTCGTGGCCAGCCGGCATGAAGGCGAAGGGCGAGATCAGGGAGCAGTACCACCACGCGATCGACATCGTGCCCACGATCCTCGACTGCCTCGGCGTCGCAGCTCCCGAGACCATCAAGGGCCACGTGCAGAGCGAGCTCGACGGCGTCAGCATGCGGTACACCCTGGACGACGGCTCTGCGGAGGGGACGAGGAAGACGCAATTCTACTCGATGCTGGGCTCACGCGGCATCTGGCACGAAGGGTGGAAGGCCGTCACCACCCACCCGACCGTCAGCGGCTGGGGCGACTTCAACGCCGACGAGTGGGAGCTGTACCACGTCGACGTCGACCGCTCGGAGCTGCACGACCTCGCGGCGGAGCGGCCCGAGAAGGTGCGCGAACTGGTGAACCTGTGGTTTGCCGAGGCCGGAAGGAACGAGGGATTCCCGCTCGACGACCGGGGAGTGCTCGAGATCGCCTTCACGCCGCGGCCGCAGCTCTCGCCGCCGCGCGATGGCTACGTCTACTACCCGGATTGCGCCGACGTCCCCGAGGAGCAAGCGGTCAACATCCACAATCGCCCGTACACCGTCGGCGCACTGGTCGACATCCCGGCCCTCGGCGCCGCGGGCGTGCTGTTCGCCCACGGAGCGCGCTTCGGCGGGCACGCCCTGTACATCAAGGACGACCGCCTGCACTACGTCAACAGCTTCGTCGGCGTCTTCGAGCAGAAGGTCGTCGCCACCGAGGACGTACCGACCGGCGAGAACCTCATCCTCTCGGCCTCGTTCGACAAGGAGGGTGAGGATCCGCCCGGCGTCGCCGTGGGGACGCTCTCCCTTTACTACGGCGACAAGAAGGTGGGCGAGGGCCGCATCAAGAACCAGCCGGGCTTCTTCTCGCTCGGGGGCGAAGGGCTGTGCGTCGGTCGCGACGGCGGCGCGCCCGTCACGGACGACTATCCGGGGGAGTCGCCGTATCGCTTCACCGGCGGCGTCATCAAGCAGGTGAGAGTCAACGTGAGCGGCGAGCCGTACCTCAACCTCGAGCGTGAGGCGGTGGCGATGCTGATGCGCGAGTGAGCGGCCCGTACGCTCGGGCCTGAGCGGATCGACGAATGTGAGTCAGCCGCAGCCGTCAGGCGGCACGGCGCGCGTGGGGGGACGCCTCCCGCGCGCCGTGCCTGTCCCGGGCACGGGCCGACGGCCCGGGAGCCCCGATCAGGGGACCCCGTCGAAGGCCGACCGGCAACGCTCCGGAGCCGCGACGTGAGCCCACGGAGCCACGCGCAGTCGCTCGCCGGGCCGCCGCAGAGGCGGCCGCTCCTGCAGCGACTGCTGCCGGCGGCCGTCTGGTTGCCCCACTACCAGCGAAGCTGGCTGTCGGGCGACGTGCTCGCTGCGCTGACGGTCTGGGCGCTGCTCGTCCCCGAGGCGCTGGCCTACGCCGGGATCGCCGGCGTGCCCCCGCAGTACGGCCTGTACGCCGCGCCCCTGGCCCTGGTCGCCTACGCCCTCTTCGGCGGGTTCCGCCACCTCATGGTGGGACCGAGCTCGACGGTCGCCCTCCTCTCGGCGGCGGCGGTGGCGCCGCTCGCCGCGTCGGGCGCCGACCAGCGTTACCTCGCGCTCACGATCGCCCTGGCGCTGCTCTCCGGCGGCATCCTCGTGCTCGCCGGCCTGGCCCGGCTCGGCCTGGTCGCGAGGTTCCTCGCCAAGCCCGTCCTGGACGGCTTCATCATGGGGCTCGCCTTCACCATCGCCGTCGGACAGGTCGGCAAGCTCGTGGGCGTACACCTGTCCGGTGACACCGCCCTCCAGAAGACGGTGAGCCTCTTCAGCCAGATCGGCGCGTGGATCTGGCTGCCGCTCCTCGTCGGCGTTGGCAGCGCGGCGCTGATCCTCGTCCTCGCGCGCTACCTTGCGAGGGTTCCGGCCGGCATCGTGGCCGTCGCCGCCGCCACGCTGCTGGCCTACCTGTTCGATCTCGGCAGTCACGGCCTCGCCCTCGTCGGTCACATCCCCGGCGGCCTGCCCGGCTGGCAGCTCACCGGCCTGGGCTGGGAGGACGTCTACCACCTGCTGCCCGGCGCCCTCGCCGTGGCCCTCGTCGGCTACACCGAGTCCATCGCGGTGGCCAAGGCGGAGGCGGCGCGGCTCGACTACGAGGTCGACGCCGATCAGGAGATGATCGCCAACGGTCTGGCCAGCCTCGGCGCCGGTCTGCTGCAGGGCTTCGCCGTCAACGGCAGCCTGTCGAAGAGCGCCGCGGACGAAGCCGGCGGCGGCAAGACCCAGGTCGTCGCGCTGCTTTGCGCCGGGCTGACGCTCGCGACCGTGCTCTTTCTCACCGGACTCTTCGCCTACCTGCCGGAAGCCGCACTCGCAGCCGTCGTGATCGTCGCCTTGCGCAACTACTTCTCGCCGGCCGGCCTCGTGCGCCTCTACCGGGTACGGCGGGGGGACTTCGTCCTCGCCGCTTCCGCACTCGTCGGCGTTCTGCTCTTCGGTGTGCTGCCCGGCGTGATCCTCGGCGTGGTGCTCTCGCTGGCGCTGCTCATCACGCATGTGAGCAGCCCTGGTTCGGTCGTCCTCGGCCGGCGCCCGGATGGCGACGACTTCGCCGATCTGGTCACCCACCCGGACTACCAGACGATCCCCGGCCTGCTCATCTACCGCTTCGACGGCCCGCTCGTCTTCCCCAACGCCGAACGCTTCGCGCACGAGGTGCGAGCGCTCGTCAAAGCGGGCAGCCGACCGGTGGTTGGAGCGGCAGAAGACCTGGCCGGCGGAACGGACGCACCGCGCGCCGTCCCCGGCTCAAGCGAGCCGGTACGTGCCCTGATCATCGACCTGGAGGCCACCGCCGACATGGACACGACAGCCGCCGACCAGTTCGTCGCCCTCGTGGCCGCGCTGGGCCGATCCGGCGTGCGGGTCATGCTTGCACGGAGCCCTTCGCGATTTCATGAGGAGAGACGGCATCATCGAGACGATCGGGGAAGGCGCCATCTTCCCGCGGGTGCTCGACGCGGTCAGGAGCTTCGAGGCCGACGACTGATGGCCCACGGGCAGGAGAAGGCTGCGGCGATCGGGCAGGCGACAGGGCACCGGAGGACTCCCTCGAGCAGGCAGGAAGTTGTCGGACTGGCAACGCTGGCAGGTCTTGGTGGACTTCCACGAGCCGGCGCCGGCCGGCATCGTCACCCGACGACAGCGGGATCCCGGCAGGTGGCCATCATGACAGGATCGCCCGCTCCGGCCACAGGTCGCGCCGCGACGCGCCCCAGAGCGTGCTCACGAACTCGATGGAGAGGAGGTCCTCGGCGGCGTGCAACCAGAAGGCGCCGCCGTCCGAGAGCGTGATGCGCTCGCCGTCGTCTCTCAGCAGACCGAGCCGGCGAGCCGCCGTCAGGGAGCGGCCGTAGGCGGCGTCGAGGTCTTCGCCGAAGCGCTCCCGGTAGTCGGCCTTGCGGAAGCGCGTCTCGTACACCCGCCAGTACAGCCAGCCGGCGCGCTGCATCTTCTCCGTCAGGTCGACCGCCAGGGCGATCGCCATGCCTCCGCCGTCCAGGGCCTTGATGTACTCGGCCACCCCGAGGGTGTTCAGGTAGAACACGTCCCTGAGGTAGGAGCCGCCGCTGGCCCCCAGGCCCAGGTACAGCGGCACCGTCACCGAGCAGTACCTGGGCACGCCCCGCTTCGTGAACGCCCAGACCGACGTCCTCTCGTAGCCGGCCTCGTAGAAGATCCCCTCCAGGATGCACAGCATCCTTCGCCTCCTGAGGCTCTGCGTGATCACGTGTGCCCCCGGACCGACGGCCCTCCCCATGGGCGTGTAGGGGAACAGGAACAGCGGATACGCCGCCACCTGGTCCACGCCCAGCTTCACGAGTCCGCGCCCGGTCTCCGCGACCTCCCGCTCGGTCTGACCGGGCAGGGCGAACATCACGTCCGCGTTGACGCACGTGAAACCGTGCGAGACGGCGCGGCTCACGGCCTCGGTGACCTGGCTCACGGTGTACGGCCGGCATAGCGTCTGCAGATGCCGGTCGACCAGCGACTCCACGCCAATGCTCAGATGCCGCACGCCGAGCGCCTCGATGGCATCGAGGTTCTCGGCGCTCAGGTGGTTGGGATGGCTCTCCATGTGGATGTCGCACTGCAGATCGAACGTCCGGCGCACGTGCCCGATGATGTCCGCCAAGCCGCTGTGCAGCATCGTCGTGGGGGTCCCCCCGCCGATGTAGAGCGAGGTCACCGGCGTGTCGCCGACGATGCCCGCGTAGATGTCGATCTCCCGCTTGATGGCTCTGACGTAGCCCTCCGCCAGGTCGGGGCGGTACAGCTCCTTGTTGTAGGGGCAGTACGGGCAGATGCGCTCGCAGAACGGGATGTGGAGGTAGAGCCCGAACGCGTCGATCTGCGTGAACTTCTCGCGCAGCCGGTCGCGCGATGGGACCGCCCGCGTCAGGCGGATCTCGCGCTCTCCCGTGAGGAGCCTCACGAGAGCGCGCCGGAAGCGCCGCTCTACGTCAGAAGTACTTGAGGGCATTGGTGAGGGCCGAGGGCTTCAGTTTCAGGACCTGATCGATCTCCGCGTAGCTCAGGTAGCCGCACTGCCGGCAGAGCTCGGGGTCGCCCGAATACCGGCAGCACTCGTAGACGACGCCCCGTTCGTACACGGAGCAGGCGCCCAGCGGCCGCGCCCAGTCGTTTCTGAGTGCCGCTTCCAGTCCCGCACGAGAGTTGAGGATCCGGTAGCTCCCGCACAGAGCCAGGAGCTCCTGGAGGACGCGCTGCCGCTCGGCGAAGCCGAGCTCGAGCGCGTCGTGCCCGTAGTACGGCGTGTGCAGGTAGAAGAACGTGCCGCGGATGTTCGCGATGCCCTCGACGTGCTCGCAGAAGGCGCGCAGCTCGTCCTTGTTGCGGGAGCTCACCGTGGAGTTGATGAAGAGCGACGGGTGCGGCGACTCCCGGATGTTGCCCATGATGCGCTCGAACGACGTGCCGCGAAGCGCATCGTGGGTGGCGCGCAGCCCGTCCACACTGACGAACACCGTGTCAGCCGACGTGCGCAAGGCCAGCGTGCCGTTGGTGTAGACGACCACGGTCAGGTACCCGACGCCGTGGGCGTACTCGACGATGTCGTCGAGCCGGTGGGCGCCGTCCCGCCACAGGAACGGCTCGCCGCCCTCCAGGTAGAGGCAGCGGCCGCCTTCTGCGTAGAACGCATCCACGGCCGCCGTCACCTCCGCGAAGCTGAGGTCCATAGGGTCGCGCTCGCGCACGCGGCAGTGCCGACAGTGCAGGTTGCAGCGGTTGGTGAGCACGAGTCCGCGGATCAGGGGCGGATCCTTGCGGTGCACATGGTGGCAGACCAGATAGATCAGGCCGAACCACGAGGTCCTTACAGCGGCCCGGGCGCTCTGCTGGTGTACGTGAGCTACCATTGCTCCCCCATACACCGGCATACCCTGGAGCGCCCACTGCTCAAGCGTCGGGTCGCGCCCGCGCTTGAGGGACGTTCGGCAGACCACGGGAGTCCGCAGTGCCGTGACTTCCGCGTTTGCGTTTCAGATGTTGTGACGTATCTCTGTGTATCGTCAATACGTCCGAAGGCTGTGCCATGAACACGAAGCTCACACTCAGGCTCGATGACCAGCTGATCCTCAAGGCCAAGCGCTACTCACATCGCTCGGGCAAGTCCGTGTCCCAGCTCGTCGCCGACTACTTCTCCTTGATCGCTGCGGATGAGGAGATACCGGGGACGGAGATCTCCCCTCGTGTCCGCTCGCTGATCGGCGGGTTCAAGGGTGCGACGACCGAGGATGACTACCGCCGGCACCTTGAGGAGAAGTACCGCTGAGGGTGCTGTTTGACACAAACGTCCTGCTCGACGTCCTGCTCGAGAGAGGGCCCTACGTCCAGGTGGCCACCAGATTGGTCGCGGCTGTCGACAACGGCCGCATCGAGGGCTCGATCTGCGCCACGGCGGTGACCACCCTCTACTACGTCGGAGCCAAGGACCTCGGACGTAAGCGCGCGCATAAGCAGGTCCGTACGCTGCTGAGTGTGTTCGAGGTCGCGCCGGTGGACCGTGACGTGCTCCAGCGCGCGCTCGGCGACGATGGTCTCAGCGACTATGAGGACGCCATCGCACACGAGGCGGCGCAGGCCACCGGGGTGAACGCCATCGTCACGCGCAATGGTCGCGACTTCGCGAAGGCCACCATCCCGGTATTCGAGCCGCTTGAGCTCCTCGCAGCGATTGCGGCGAGCTCGGACTGACCCGCACGAGGGCTCGGCGAGCGCCGATCACGGCCGCCACGCGTTCTCTGGGCGGGGTTGACTGTGACCCGGAGGGTGCTTCGAACCTTCGGAGGGTGACGAGGTCCGTGTGCTCCACTGCGATGCGGGCAGGGAACTTCACCTCGAGTCAGGGAAGGCTTGGCGCCGGGTCACTAAGGCGAGCTGACACAGGGGCAGGTCGCTGTCGGCCTCCAGCCGGGCGCTGTCGCCGGCGAAATGGGAGTCGTTGCCCGGCGAGTCGCCGGGCCCGAAGAGACGCTCGCACTGAGCAGGACAAGCGCGAGCACCGGGGTCAGGGACAGTCGTCGCGTCGTCATCAGGCCCCTCCGCGGGCCACCGGCGGGACCCGGGTCGCAGTGGGCGAGCCCCAGGGGCCCTTTCCGAGCGGGTCATCGGTCGGGCTGTGACCCCTTCCCGCCACCAGGCGGCTCCCGCAGGATGCGCAGCTCGACGATACGTGCCTCGTCGACGGCCGCGACCGTGACCGCGCGCCCCGCGATGTCGACGACCTCCCCCGCCTCGGGCACGCGCCCGAGCAACTCGACCACGTGACCGCCGATGGTGGCCTGACCGGCGTTCTCGATATCGATGTCGAGGGCGTCCTCGACGTCCCCCAGCGGCGTGGTCCCGGCCACCACGAGGGCCTCGCCATCCCGGCGGATCTCGACGTCGTGCTCGCCGTCCTCCTCTTCCTCGAACTCGCCGACGATCTCTTCAAGGATGTCCTCGAGGGTGACGAGGCCGACGGTGGTGCCGAACTCATCTACGGCCAGCGCCAGATGCTGGCGCTTCTTCCTCAGTTCGCGCAGCACCTGGTCGACCAAGGTCGACTCGGAGACTCGCATAAGCGGCCGGGCCAGCTCGCCAAGGTCGGTCTCCACGCCCTCGAGAGCGAGGCGCAGAAGCTCCTTGAAGTTGATGACTCCGACGGGGTCGTCGAGGCCGTCTTCGGCAGCGCAGAGCGGCAGTCTCGTGTGCAGGCTGCCGCTCGCGCGGCGCACCGCCTCGCTGATGCTCTCGCCGGCCACCAGGTAGTCCACCTCGCCGCGCGGCACCATGACCTGGCGGGCACGCAGGTCGCCGAACACGAGGACGTTCTCCGCGAACTCGTGTTCGTAGGTCTCGATGAGCCCTTCGCGCACGCTCTGCGCAAGGAGCATGCGCAGCTCGTCCTCGGTGTGAGGCGCATGGCCGACCTCGCGAGCCGGCGGGATGCCGAAGGGCTTGAGCACGAGATTGCCAAGCTAGTTGAAGGCGTCGACGAGTGGTTTCGTGGCGAGGTAGAAGATCCGCATCGGAGGCGCGACCCAGAGAACGGTCGGCGTGGTGCGAGCGATGGCCAGCGACTTGGGGGCGAGCTCGCCGAGCACCACGTGCAGCAGGGTCACGAGGCCGAAGGCGAAGGCGAAGCTGATGCCCGCGGCAACGCTCGGCGCGAACGCGCCGAGGAGTGGCTCCAGCAGGTGCTCGAAGGCCGGTTCGGCCAGCGCGCCCAGGCCGATACTGGCGATGGTGATACCGAGCTGACAGGCGGCGAGGTAGGCGTCGATCTGCTCCACCGCGTGGCGCGCCGCCTTGGCGCCGGCCTTGCCCTGCTTCTCGAGCTCCACCACCTGGCTGAGGCGGACACGGGTGATGGCGAACTCGGTGGCGACGAAGAAGGCGTTGAGGCCGACGAGCACGAGGGCGCCGACGATGCGGAGCGCCTCGGTCACCGGGACTCACCGGGCGGTCGCCCCTCGCGGCAGCGCGCCGACCCGGCGCACCCGTAGCAGGTGTCTCGCGCCGGACCGCGGCGTTCGTCAGATGCTGGGTCGTCGTCCACGGTAGAGAGCATACCCGACGAGCCGGCTCTCTCACGGCCTTACTTCTGACCGCGGCCCCACCGCTTGTCATAGTCCTTCGCCGCCTTGCCGAAGACCCTGTCTCTGCGATGCTCCTCCGCGCGCCCCCGCACGTCGGTCTTCGCGGCGGCGACCTGGGCTTCGCGCATGAGCTTCTGGTAGCTGGCAAGGCGGTCCGCGGGCAGCGCTCCCGACTCGACGGCCGACCGCACGGCGCAGCCCGGCTCGTGCTCGTGCGTGCAGTCGCCGAAGCGGCACGAGCCGGCGACCTGCTCGATGTCGGGAAAGGCGGAGGAGATGCCTTCTTCCGAGCCGGTCAGACCGAGGGCACGCAACCCGGGGGTATCGACGAGCACTCCGCCTCCGGGCATCTGGATCAGCTCGCGAGCCACCGTGGTGTGCCGTCCGCGGCCGTCGCTCACGCGCACCTCACGGGTCGCCTGGCGCTGCTCGCCGAGCAGCCCGTTGATGAGTGTGGACTTGCCGGCTCCCGACGGACCGATGAGCACCGCGGTCCGGTGGCACGACACATGACGGAGGAGCGGCTCGAGGCCCTCGGCCGTGAGGGCGCTCGTGACCACGACTTCCGCCCCGAACGCGATCGTCTCGGCCGCCGCTCGCGCGCCCTCGACGTCGGATGAGAGGTCGGCCTTCGTGAGCACGACGACCGGGATGGCGCCGGACTCCCAGGAAAGGGAGAGCTCGCGTTCGAGGCGCCGAAGATTCGGCGGTCCGGCGATGGGGTGCACGACGAACACCACGTCGATGTTGGCGGCCATCACCTGGACCTCGGAGGTCCTGCCGGGATTGCCGCGCGTGATGGCGCTGGTCCGGGGAAGCACCGCCTCGATCAAGGGCACCTCGAGACCGTCGTCGACGTGCGCGGCCACCCAGTCACCGACCGCCGGCAAAGCGGCCGGACCTGCCGCGGCCTTCAGCAGGCGGGCGCCGGGCTTGGCGCGAGCGATGCCGTGCGGCGACGCCAGGAGGACACTGCCCCGGTCGCTGCGGATCACGCGCCCCGGGACGCAGCCGCTGGAGGCATATGGCTCGAACAGACCCGCCCAGTGCTCCGAGTAGCCGAACGCCTCCATGCCGGGATGATCGGGTGTCACGCGCGCCTCAGTCTCTCGAGAGCTGTTCGTCTGTCCATCCACGCATGCTTTCAGAGTCGCTACGCGCAGTACACCCGCACCGTGTCGCCATTCTTGGCGTCCACGTTGACCTCCATCTCGCGCAGCGCCTCGACGAGCTCGTCGATGTCGTCGGGCTTGAAGTTGTTGAAGTCGACGGACATGCCGTGCTCGGACATCGTGTCGTTGATCTTGTCCATCGCCAGCGGCGGGATCAGCGACGTGAGCTTGAGCCCCGAGCGCACGAGCGCGATGGGGATCTTGACGTCCACGTTGTCGCCGTTCGCGGCCAGGACCTTGACGTAGAGATACTTGGGAAGCGCCGCGATCAGCGGCGCGGGGTCGCCCTGGATCGCCGGCCCGGGCGACGTCGCGGCGCCGCCAGCGCTCGCCGCGAGCGCGTCGAGCAGGCGCTCGGCCTCGTCGGCGGTGATCTTGCCCGCGGCGAGTACGAAGCCGAGCTCCTTGAGCTCCAGAACCTCGGCGACCAGGAGGCAGCCGGACACCGCGGCCATGATGGCGGCCGCCGCGGTGCCATCCGTGCCGCCAGCCTGCATCTAGGCATACGCTTTATTGCGCTAAGATGAAACAAACTGTACCGTTACGGCATGATACAGGGTCTGACCGACGCACAGATCATCGAGCTCTTCCACCTAGCCTTTCTCCAGGTCGCGCAGGCACGCCTCGACCAGGCTCGCTACGTGGTGAAGGGCGGCGTCAGCCTTCGGTACTTCTTCGAGAGCCTGCGCTACTCGCAGGACCTCGACCTGGATGCCGTGGCGATCGAGCCCTGGAAGCTCGAAGAGAAGGTCGATGAGGTCCTGGCAGCGCCCGCTTTCGGATTGCTGCTGCGAAGCGCCGGCATGGCTCTTGAGGGTGTCACCAAGCCCAAGCAGACAGCGACGACGCAGCGCTGGAAGCCCTCGATCGCGGTCAGCGGACGCCGTGAACCAGTGCGGACCAAGATCGAGATCAGCCACAGGGAAGCAGACCCTCGGCGGATCCTCGAGGCCGTGCCCAACCGTGTCGTGGCCCCGTACGCACTGCGCGCTCCAACGATGCAGCACTACACAGCCGATGCAGCGATCGAGCAGAAGGTCAGGGCGCTCGCTCAGCGTGCGCAGACGCAGGCTCGCGACCTGTTCGATCTCGAGCTTCTCTTGCGCCGTCATCGCGACGCGCTCGGCGCGGGGCAGATCGATTCGTCTGTCCTCGAGGCCGCCCTGGACCGGGTCTTCGAGCTCCCGTTCGAGGCCTTCCAGGATCAGGTCCTCCCCTTTCTCGACGCGGATGCCCTCGAGCTCTACGACGATCGTGCCGCCTGGGAGCAGACGCAGACGTTCGTCGCAGAGCGGCTCGTGGAGCTGCAATGACGGCCATCGAGGCACTTGGGCGCCTGCAAAGTCTGCGGCGGCCGATCATTCAGACACGTGAGGCAGCCGCGCGACTGGGGGTCTCCAGGAGCCGGGCCAGTCAGCTCCTGAGCTCGTTCGAGCAGGCGGGCCTCGCGCGCCGCCTGAAGCGTGGTCTGTGGGCGCTGCAGCCAGACACCGATCCCTTCACTGTCCCGCCGCATCTCACCGCGCCGTTGCCCGCCTACGTGTCGTTCTGGTCGGCGCTCTTCCGCCACGGCATGATCGAGCAGGTCCCGCGCCTGATCTTCGTCGCGTCACTCGCTCGCACGCAGCGCATCGCCACTCCGCTCGGCGCCTACTCGATCCACCATCTCGCGCCCGAGCTGTTCGCGGGCTTCGACGGCTCGGAGGAGCTTGGCTACCTGGCGCTACCGGAAAAAGCCCTGTTCGACACGGTATACCTGCGGGCCGCGGCAGGCGGCGCGGCAGCGCTGCCGGAGCTCGAGCTCCCGCCAGGGTTCCGGGAACAGAAGCTCGAGGAGTGGATCGACCGTGTGGCTCGACCGCGCCTGCGAACGCTCGTCTCTCGCGGGCTTGACAAGGCCTTGGCTGGAGCCGATCGGCCGAACTGACGGGCCCACGACCGGGCCTGATGCCGCGCCTGGATCCGTGGCGCTGGACGGCTGCGCCGCGCACGCGACATCCGCTCACTCGACCTTCACCTTCGGCAGGATCCGCTCCAGGAATCCCGGCAGCCACCAGTTCGCCTTGCCCCCCGCGACCTTCATGATCGCCGGGACCATGAGGAGCCGGATGAGCGTGGCGTCCAGGACGACCGCTATCGCCAGTGCGAAGCCGAATTCTTTGAGCTCCAGCACGTCGGCGACCAGGAAGCAGCCGAACACGGCGGCCATGATGGCGGCCGCCGCCGTGA
>JBAXRL010000033.1:0-14011 GCA_037131205.1 Actinomycetes bacterium
TCTCCCTGAGGCTTAGGGCCTATCCCAATAGGTCTGCACGCACGGATGCGCCCGTGGACGCATCGCGGCTGCGGCCCCTCCCCGGATCCCCACGTAGCTCGGCTACGAGGGAACCGTCTCGTGACCGCCCGGCCGGTCCACGAACGCCCCGCACGCACATCCCTGGCGGGAGAGGCCCTTGGACAGACGGTCGTGCCCGGCGCAGCCGGCGCCGGCTCGGGGGAGCGCTTCCAGCGCCACGCCCGCGGCCTGGACGGCCGGCCCGGCGGCGAGCGCGAGTCCGTGCGCCTGCGAGGCGCGCGAACCGGCGGCGTGACCCGTCCGCCACGCCGCCTTCACGCGCGCCTCCGCCGCCGCGGACGCGGCCGTCGCCTTCGCGCATCTCGTGCGCGCCGCCGGGAAGTCGCCGGCGCGAAAAGCGGCGCGCGTCGCGGCGATCCTGTCGCGCGCCAGGGCGGCCGCGGCCCGGGCGCGCGCCCAGGCCTCGCGGGAGCGCGCGGCTCGTGCGCGGGCGGAGCCCGTGGCGCGCCGCTCCCGAACCGCGTGCCAGGCGCGCGCCTTGCCCGCCTCGACGGCGCAGCCGGCCCAGGCCGCTACGGCCGCATCCAGCGTCCGCGCCGCGGCCGCCTCGTCGGCGGTCACCCGCAGCAGGATGAGCCCGTCGTGCGCCGGCACCGTCACCTGCGTCACGTAGCTCCCGTCATTGACGGCCGGCGCCTGCGCGCCGCGCAGCTTCCTGAACGTGCCGTCGAGCTCCACGACCTGCCCGCCGGCAGTCGCGTTCGCAAGCGCCACCCCGCCGTCGTAGTCGCGCCTCCAGACTTCCCGGCTGCCCTTCTGGAGGCGCACGTCGTCGAGCCACACGACGCCGGTGGTCTGCCCCACGCCGAACTGCAGGCCGGCGACGTCGTCGTCACCGGCGCACGGCGCCCCGAGCTCGAAGCGCCGCCACTCCGCCGTGAGGCGCACGCTGCCGAAGTCGAGCCACGTGTCCCACGGATCCTGTTGCCGCTGCGCCCAGACCTCGAGCAGCCGCGCGGCGTCGGCTCTGGCCCAGAACGACAGCGTGTAGTCGGCGCCCTCCTCCACGGCGATGGGGGCCGCGGTCAGGGACGCCCGCCAGCCGATGCCCTCCGCCCGCGTCACCTCCAGGCGCGCCGACGACGCGCCCACGGCCGCCGTGGTCGCGTCGCGCGTCGGCGTGCCGGCGTACCCGTCGTCGGTCCACCAATCCCAGGCGGCGAGCTCGGCGGCCGTCTCGAAGCCGCCGGCGCTCACCTGGTTCGCGGACGTGAGCTCGCCGGCCGCACACTCGGCCGGGCCTGCGGGCCGCCCCAGATAGCCTCGTCCGCGCCCTCCTCCGTCGTACTCGTCGAACCAGAGCAGCCCCAGCGAGCCGTGCCCGTTGGTGTTGATCTCGTAGCTGAAGAAGCCGTCGCCGAGCAGCGCCGTGGCGAGGCCGAAGCGCATCTTGCGGTAGTCCGGCCGGAAGCCCGGGTGCGAAGCCGGGTTGTCGTAGCTGCCGTCGCCGGTGGGGTCGGGGCCGCCGTCGTCCTCGTAGGTCTCGATCATCGTGAGGTTCGGCTGCCTCGCCTGTGTCAGCCACTCGAGGTAGCTGCCGGCGTCCCTGGGGCCGAAGACCGCCGCCTGCCAGGGCAGACCGTAGGCGGTCGCGTCGGTCATGGGGAACCCCTCGAAGTTGTTGCCGTTGAGCAGGTCGTAGTTGGGATAGCCCCAGTTGACGTAGATGAGCTTGTCGCCCACGCCGGCGCGCAGGCGCTCCTCGAAGTGACGAAGGCCGGCGTCCCAGGCGGCGTCGAAGGCGGCGTAGCCGTCGCTCACGACGCGGTTCGAGCGGTCGGGGTCGATGGTCCGCGCCGTCGAGTTGCCGACCAGCCAGCTCTGGCCGCCGTCGCTGCGGTCGACGAGCAGGCCGTCCCAGGCGGGATCGACGACCAGAGCCGCCGCGAGACGGGCGTTGTACTCGGCCCACGTCTCGGGGCCGCTTCCGGGGTCGACGGTGACGGCCGGGCAGAACGTGCTCTCGTCGAGCAGCACGCTGTGCGGCCAGTAGCTGATGGTCGCCGCGGCGCGGGCGCCGGCCGCGTGCGCCGCGGCCGGCCAGACGACGCCGCGGCGCACCGTGAGCGTCCGCGCCGCGGCGTCCACACGCTTCACCTGCACCAGCTCGCCGTCGATCACGGCGCAGTCCCCGGCGACGAAGAGGCCGTACGTCCGGCCGCCGTCTGTCGCCGTCACGCGGCTCACCGGCAGGATCGTCGCCGCGGGGCCCACCGGCTCCGTGAGCTCGGCGCCCACCTGGGTCAGCAGCCACTGCGCCGGCACGCGCGCCAGCTCCTCGTTGGCCCACGGCTCCGCCCCGGGATCGGGATCGAGACCCAGCTCGCAGGCGTTGGTCGACGTCAGCAGGATGATGTCGGGATTGCGGCGTCGCAGCACGGGATGCAGGCTCGCGTCCCAGGGGCCCAGGATGACCCAGTCGTAGCGCGCGATGTCGTCCGGCGACTGCCGCCAGGTGTCGGGCCAGAACATGCCGAGACGGGGGTAGTCCAGGGTCAGCGGCGCCCCGGCCGTCCAGGCGGCGACGGGAGCGGGGCCGAGCCCGCCGCCGGCCGCGACCAGAGCGCACAGAAGCAGAAACGCGGCGACCGCGTTCCGGAGACGACGAGCGCGGCGTCGCGCGAGTCTCTTCGCCGGGATTCCCATCTTCATCGATTCTATCGGTCGCCGCGCACGCGTGGCCGAGTCGCCGGCGTCGCCCTGCCGGCCTACGCCGGAGGGGGCGCCGGGTGTCGCGGGCCCGTGCATCCGTCATCCTCCGGGTTTACGATGAGACCGTGCAGCTCGCCTTCACCACGGTCGACGACTTTTTCGCTCTGCTCGAGCAGGCGGGCGAAGCCCTCGACTACCGCGCAGTATGGCCGCGCCTCTTCCCCGTCGCCAACTGCCCTCCCGAGCTCATGCGCAAGCTGGTCGCCGACATCGTCCAGGGCGACGAGCGCTTCTCGTGGGAGAGCGACGTACACGTCGGCCTGGCGACCTGGCATGCCCAGCGCCGCGACCTCGCCGACGTAGCCTTCACCGTGGTCGACCTCGAGACCACCGGCGCGACGCCGGGGTTCGCCAGGATCACCGAGATCGGCGCCGTGCGCCTCGAGGGCGGCCGCGAGGTCGGCGCCTTCTCGGCGCTCGTCAATCCCGGCATCCGCATCCCCGCGACGATCACCGGCATCACCGGCATCGACGACGCCACGGTGGCCGACGCGCCGCCCATCGACGTGGTGCTGCCGCGCTTCGTGGACTTCGCAGCGGATTCCGTGCTCGTCGCCCACAACGCGCGCTTCGACCTCGGCTTTCTCGACTACGAGCTCGGCCGCCTGCAGCGCCGCACCTTCCCGCGCCCGGCCCTCGACACGCTGCGCCTGGCGCGCAAGCTGTGCCCGCGGCAGCGCTGTTCGCTGAGCGCCCTCAGCTACCGCTTCGACACCAGGGTCAAGCCGGTCCATCGCGCCCTGCAGGACGCCCAGGCCACCGCGGAGCTGCTCCTGCTCTTCCTTTCGTGGCTGCAGGAGCAGGGCATGAGCACCCTCGAGGAGGTGGCGCGCTTCTGCGAGCCCGGGGCGCGCCGCAACTACCACAAGATCGCGCTCACCGAGACGCTGCCCACCACGCCCGGCGTGTACGTGATGCGCGACGACAAGGGCGCCGCCCTCTACATCGGCAAAGCCGAGAACCTGCGGCGCCGCACGCGCGACCACTTTCTGCAGCGCCAGGCCTACGGCGCGCGGCAGGCGCTCGAGCTGCTCGAGCGCTTCGAGGTCGTCGAGACCGGCTCCGAGCTCGGCGCCCTGCTGCTCGAACAGCGGCTCATCGCCAAACACCGGCCGCTGTACAACTCGCACGGCACGCGAGTGCCCAGCTACCACTACGTCAAGCTGAGCGCCGACGACCACCCGCGCCTGTACGCCACGCCCAACCTGCGCGACGACGGCTCGTACTACGCCGGGCCCTTCCGCACGGCCGGCCTGGCCCGGCGCCTGGTCGAATGCCTTAACGGCGCCTACCCGCTGCGCACCTGCGCGCACCTGCCGGCGCGGGCGATGTCCGCGGCGACCGGCGAACACGGCCATGGCGGCCACGCCTGCCCACGAGCCGGCGTCGGCGCCTGCCTGGCGCCCTGCAGCCGGCCGCGGAGCGGCGAGTACGCGGCCGCGGTGACCGCCGTGCGCCGCGTCCTCGAGGGGCACGGCGAAGACCTCGACGAGCGCCTGCAGACGCGCCAGGCGGGCCTGGTGCAGGCCCTGGCGTTCGAGCAGGCGGCGCGCCTGCAGAAGCAGCGCGAGGCGCTGGAGCGCGCGCTGCGCACGGTGCGCCGCCTGCGCGCCGCGCAGCGCGACGACGCAGTCATCGCCTACCCCGCCAAGCGCGCCGGCTGGGTCGCGCTGTGGGGGGTGCGCGGCGGCCGCATCGCCGTGGAGCGCGTGGTCGGCCGCGAAGCATTCGCTGAGGACGCCGCCCGCGGCTTGCTCGGCGCGCTCGTCGCGGCCGCTCCGCCGGCGCCGCCCGTGCCGGCGACCTTGCTCGACGAGATGCTGCTCGTACACTCGTGGGTAAAGAGCCACCGCGAGGCGCCGAACGTGCTCGACCTGCGCGCCCTGGTCGCCGGCCGGCAGTCTCTCGCCGAGGCCGCGGCGGCGCTCGTCGACCGCGTGCGGCTGTGCGCCGGCTGAGCGGCCCCACGGCCGTGGGGCCGGCCGCCGCGGCGCCCTACTCTTCGAGCGCCCGGCCGCGGCCGCGCCGCAGCACCAGCACGGCCACGACCGCGACGAGCGCTACGGCCAGGGCGACGACCACGTAGATCAAGCTGTTGCCGCCGCTGCTGCCGCCCGCCTCCGCGGCGACGGCCTTGGGCCTGAGATTGAGGTACGTGTCGATGTTGTCGTTGATGAGCGCCACGGGGCCGCTGCCCTCGGGCGCCCGCGTCCAGCCCTCCCACTTATCGGTGTTGTACGCCTCGAGCTGCTGCTCGTAGTTGGTCACAATGAACGGCGCCTCGGTGTAGAAGATCTGCTGCATCCTGTCGACCAGCGGCTTGCGCTGCGCCGGGTCGATGGTCCGCGCCTGCTGCTCGTAGAGCTTGTCGTACTCGGGGTTCGACCAGATCGGGTCGTTCCAGCCCTCGATCTGGCCGGTGGTGAACACGTTGAGGATGTAGTCGGGGTCGACGTACTCGCCCCAGCCCCAGATGTAGATGTCGTAGTCGGGCGCGTACGTGGTTCCCTTGTAGTTGTACAGGGCGTCGCTGATGGCGCCCGAGTCGAGCGTTTGAAGACCGATCCTGAGGCCGATCTCGGTGAACCAGCCGGCGACCAGCTTGGCGGTGTTCTGGCTGGCTACGTCGTCGGAGCGCGCCCACAGCCGCAGGTCGATGGGCTTGCCCTCGTGCTCGCGCACGCCGTCGCCGTTGGCGTCCCTGTACCCCGCCGCGTCGAGCATCCGCCTGGCCTTTTCGAGGTCGAAGCCGAAGGTCTCCTCGGGGGCCGGCGACCACGCGTAGGTGGGCACGTCGGGGGTGATGATGCTCTGGCCGACGGTGGCGTAGCCGCCGTAGGCGAAGTCGACGATCTTCTGCTTGTCGACCGCCCAGCTGATCGCCTGGCGGAACCTGGGGTCGCGGAGCACCGGGTCGCCCAGGGAGTCCGGGCTGTCGTAGCAGTTCATGCAGAGCTCGTCGAAGTAGCGCAGGTTGGCGTGGTTGGTGGTCAGCGACGGCTCCGCGGCGAGCGCCGTGAACTGCGCCGCCGGGATGCCCAGAGCGTAGTCCAGGGCGCCGGTCTTGAGGTCCTGGGTCATGGTGTCGGCGTTCTGGTAGATGGCGATGACGAGCTCGTCGATGGTGGGCTTGCCCTCCACCCAATAGTCTGGGTTCTTGACGAGCTTGATGTAGCTCCCCTTCTTGACCTCGACGGTCTGGAAGGGGCCGGTGCCCACGATCGGCGGCTTGTTGACGTAGTCGTTGCCGGCGCGCTTGCCGGGCACCTTGCTCCAGATGTGCTCGGGGAGGATGGGGATCCACAGGCGCAGCATGTTGGCCTTGGGCTTGTCGCAGGTCATCTTGACCGTGAAGTCGTCGAGGGCCTCGACCTTCTCGATGCTGTTGGTGTAGCTCGTGAAGGCGGTAAGGTCGTTCCTGATGATGTACGTGTAGGTGAAGACGACATCGGTGGCCGTGAACGGCTCGCCGTCCTGCCACTTGACGCCCTGGCGCAGACGGAAGGTCCAGACCTTGCCGTCGGGCGAGGTCTCCCAGCTCGTGGCCAGCTCGGGGCGCGGCGAAAGGTCGGTGTTGTAGCCCACGAGGAAGTCGTAGTTGAGGTGGAAGATCTCGTAGGAGGTGCCGCTGTAGCCGACGAACGGGTTGAGGTTGTCGGCGTCGAAGGTGGTGCCGAACTGCACCTTGAGGGCGCCCGGAGAGGCGGCCGGCGTGGACGAGCCGTCGGCGAGCGCGGCGGCGGCCCACGACAGACCGGCGGCGAGCAGCACGACGAACAACGTGACGGCGACGCGCAGGCGCCGGCGGCGTCGCTCAGATGCGTGACTCATGGCTCCCCCTCGTCGGCGCTGACGGGCGCCCGGCGGCCGCGGTGGCTCCCTCACCGCGGCCGGACGACCCGTCTCCTGTGAGGAGATGGTACATCCGCAGCGAGACGCTGACTAGGGCACGCGGCGGAGCTCCGCGGCGCGGCGGGGGGCGCGGCGGGCGCGACGGCGGGCGCGCCCGCGCTCACTCGTCATCGGGCTCCCACACCGGCACGATGCGAAAGTGCAGGCCCGGCAGCTCGGCGAGGAGGGCCTGCTCCATGTGGCGGCTGAGGACGTGTACGTGCTCCACGCTCTTCTCGCCGTCGAAGCCCAGCTCGATCTCCACGAAGCGGCGCGTGCCGCTGGAGCGCGTAAAGAGGGTGCCGACGAGGTCGTAGTCGGCGTAGTGGTGGCCAAGCACGCGCGTGATCGTGAGCTGCTCCTCCTCGGAGAGCGGCAGGTCCATGAGGGCGCGGAAGTTGTGCCGCACCAGCGCCACTCCGACCCAGAGCATGTACAGGGCGATCACGAGGGCCACCGCCGGGTCGATGCGGTCGCCGATGGCCGGTTCGCCGAGATCGATGAGCACCGTCGCCAGCGCGAAGGCGATGATGATGCCGCCGTCGGTGAGCATGCCGATGAGGTAGTCCGCCCTGTACGAGATGAGCAGCGGCGAGGGATTGTTGGTGCGGCGCTTCAGGCGGGAGGCGAAGACGAAGAGCACAGCGCCGCTCAGAAACGTTATCGACACGGGGATCAGGCCCAGGAGGTAGCCCACCTCGGGCGCATGGATGAGCCGCTCGATGGAGTCGAAGAGCACGAAGAGCCCCGACGGCACGTACAGGACTCCGCAGAGGAAGGCGGAGAAGTTCTCGAGCTTGCCGGCGCCGTAGGGGAAGTTGTAGGCGTTCTCGCGCAGCACCTGGCGCATCGCGTACACGGCGAAGCCGTTGATGACGAGGGCGACCGTGGATTGGGCGGCCATGGCGATGAGCGCGGCGGAGCCGGTCAGCAGGGCGCTGGTGACCATCATGATGACGATCGGCACCTCGACGGCCAGCCCCCATTTGAGGAGCGTGTACAGCCGCACGGATTCCGGATCGACCACCGTCTGCTCGTGTCTCACTCTACGGCTCCCTGGTTGCGGGGTTGCGGGCGGGCGGGTGGAGGGACAGGCGCCCGCCCGCTCTTGCCCAGTGTATCGGCACGGAGGCCCTGAAATCGACAGCAAACGCCGGATACGGCGCCCGGCGCGCGCTGAGGGCCGCGGATATACCCCGGCTGCGGCTATCATGTCGCGGGAATGCAAGCGTAACTCAGGGAGGCACGTGGACACCACGCCCGCACTCATCTCGCGCGCCCGTCACGACGCCGTCGTCTTCGACCTCGACGGCGTCGTGACGCAGACCTCGATCGTGCACGCCGCGGCGTGGAAGGCGCTGTTCGACGCGTACCTGCGGACGCGCGCCGCGCACGAGGGCCACGACTTGCGGCCGTTCGACGAAAAGACCGACTACCGCCTCCACGTCGATGGCAAGCCGCGCTACGACGGTGTCCGCGACTTTCTCGCCTCACGCGGGATCAAGCTCCCCCAGGGCCAGCCCTCGGACCCACCCGAGCTGGAGACCGTCTGCGGCCTCGGCAACCGCAAGAACGTGTTCTTCAACGCCGCCGTCCAGGAGCACGGCATCAAGGCGTATCCGTCCACCGTCGCGCTCATCCGGCGCCTGCGCACGGCGGGGGTGCGTGTCGGGCTCATGTCGTCGAGCAAGAACACGGCCATGATCCTCGACGTGGCGGGGCTCACCGACCTCTTCGAGGTGCGCGTCGACGGCGTGGCCGGCGAGGAGCTGGGCCTGCCCGGCAAGCCCGACCCCGCGATGTACCTCGAGACGGCGCGCCGCCTGGGGGTGGCGCCGGCGCGGGCGGTCGTCGTCGAGGACGCCCTCTCCGGCGTGGAGGCCGGGCGCCGCGGCGGCTTCGACCTCGTCATCGGCGTCGACCGGCTCGGTCAGGCCGAGGCGCTCCGCGAGCACGGCGCCGACGTCGTGGTGGACGACCTCGGCGAGGTCGCTTTCGAGGAGTAGCGGGGCGGCGGAGGCGCTGCTCCGCCGCCGCCCCGCCCCATCCGATCCGCACGCTACTCCTCCGTGGCCCGCGGTCGGCGCCGGCGCACCAGCAGCACCACGACAAGCGCCACGATCACGGCGGCGGCGATGACCGCCACCCACAGGCCGAGGCTCGAGCCGCCGCTCGCCGCGGTCTGCGCGGTCTTCGGCGTGATGAGCAGGAAGTTCTCGTTGCCGGCGTTGCCGTAGGGCGGGAACAGCACGTTGCCAATCTTGCTCGGCGACGCCGCGTACCCCTCCCAGTCGGCCGTGTTGTAGGCCTCAAGGTCGTTGGAGTACGCCGTCACGATGTACGGCGATTCCTCGTAGAGGATCTGCTGCATGCGGTCGATCAGCGCCTTGCGCGCCGCCGGGTCGATGGTGCGGTTCTGCTCCACGAAGAGCTTGTCGTACTCGGCGTTGGACCAGGCGCAGTCGCTCCACGAGTCGATCTGCCCCGTGGTGAAGTAGCCGAGCAGCGAGCCGGGGTCGAGGTCGCTGTACCAACCCCAGAGGAACATGTCGTAGTCGGGGTTGAACTTGCCGTCTTTGGTCGCGTACATCTGATCGGTGAGGGCGCCGTCGTCCATGGTGGTGAGCTTGATCTTGAGGCCGATGTCGGTGAACCAGCCGGTGAGCAGCTTGCCCACGTTCTGGCTGATCATGGACTCGGAGCGCGAGGCCAGGCGCAGCTCGATGGGCTTGCCCTTGTAGTCGCGCACCCCGTCACCGTCGGTGTCCCTGTAGCCGGCCTCGTCGAGCTTCTGCCTGGCGACCTCGAGATCGAAGCCGTAGGCCGCCTCCGCCGGCGGCTCCCAGTGCCAGTCGGGGTCGCTGTAGTAGTCGGCGGTGATCACGCTGGTGGCGGGAAGAGCATGGCCGCCGTAGGCGATGGTGCAGATCTTGTCCTTGTCGACGGCGTAGTTGAGCGCCTGGCGGAACTTCGCGTCCGTGAGCACGGGGTTGCCGCGGCTCGGCCCCGTGTAGCAGTTGAAGCCGAGCTCGTCGAAGCCGTTCACGTGCACCGTGCGCGCCTCGATGCCGGGCTCGCTGAGCAGTTGTCGGTACTGCGCGTCGAGCAGGCCGGTGGCGCCGTCGATCATGCCGGACTTGAGATCCTGCACCATGGTGTCGGCGTTGGTGTAGTACTCGAAGAGGAGCTCGTCGATGCTGGGGGCGCCACGCCAGTAGTCCGGGTTGGCGACCAGTTTGACGTAGCTGTTCTTCTTCCACTCCACGCACTGGAACGGCCCGGAGCCGACAAACGGCGGCGCGTTGGCGAACTTGCCGGCGGCGTCCTTGCCCGAGATCTTCGACCAGATGTGCGCGGGCAGGATCGGCGCCCAGATGCGCAGCATGTTGGCCTTGGGCTGCGAGCAGTCAAAGCGCACCGTGGTGTCGTCGACGGCGACCGCCCTGATGATGCCCTCCGTGTAGGTGGTGAAGTTGGAGAGCTCGTTGTCGATGATGTAGTTGTAGGTGAAGGCGACGTCGGCGGCGGTGAGCGGCTGACCGTCCTGCCACTTCACGCCGCCGCGGATAGTGAACGTCCACGTTTTGCCGTCGGGGCTCGTCGTCCAGTCGGTGGCGAGGCCGGGAGAGTCCTCGCCCTTGATGGGCTTGAGCTCGCCGTAGTCGTAGCCCACCAGCGGGTCGTAGGCGAGGTACCACATCTCGAACGACGACCACAGGTAGCCGATGAACGGGTTGAGGTTGTCGGGCTCGGCCAGCCACCCCACCTTGTACACGACCGTGCCCGCGGCCGGCGACGGCGCGCCGGCGGCCGGCGAGGCGGCCGGCGAAGCGCTGCCGCCGTACAGCGTCGGCGTCGGGCTCTCGCCGGCGGCGACGGCGCTGCCGAGGCCCAGCGCGAGGCCGAGGGCGAGCAGCGCCGCGGCGGCGAGAAGCAGGATGAGCGCCGGACGACTGCGTTTCCTGGTAGTCACGTGTCCCCCCGTCTTCGTGGTGGCCCTGCAAGGCGGCGCCCGGCCCCGTAGTCCCCCAGCGCCGGGTGCGCGCCTCAATCATAGTCCGCCGCGCGTCGCGGGGGTAGGGAAGTGAAAGTCGGGGCCTCGCCGCCTCTTCCCGGGCCGGTCTCTGGCGGGCGAGTCATGCTGGAGTGCCCCCATCCTCTCGACGCGGAGACGCGATGCGCGCCAGCGACAGCCCCCAGTCTCAGCACCATGCGGAGCGCGACATCCAGCCGCGCATCGCCGATGGTTTCACGCTCATGCCGGCCGGCGACCTCGTCTCGTCACGCCCGCCGGCGCCCAAGCTCGCGCGATGCCGGCTTCGCCGACGGCGCGCCCACCCTCCGTCTGCCGCCCATCGACCTGCGCTACGGCGCGCGCCTCACGGAGAGCGACACGCCGCGACGCGCCGACCCCGGCGCCGCTCAGGCGATCCTCGCGCGCCTCGGCGCCCTGTCGCGACCGTTCGGGAGCATCGTCGAGATGCGTGACGGGATCGGCCACGCAGTCCCGGCCTGAAGGACAGGCGGCGCGGCAGGCGCCGCCGACGACGATCGTCGCCTTCGGCGACTCGACGACCGCCGTCGACGACTGGAGCGACCAGGCCATCGAGGTCTACGCGGACCTCCTGCCCGCCGCCCTGGCCGCCCGCGGCATCCGGGCGCGGGTCCACAACGCCGGCGTCGGCGGCGGCACGACGGTCGAGGCGCGGGAGCGCCTCGACCGCGACGTCCGCGCGTTCTCGCCCGACCTCGTCGTCATCCAGTTCGGCATCAACGACTCCTGGATCGACGTCGACGAAGGACGCTGCGAGCCGCGGCCGACGCGCGGCGAGTACCGCGACAACCCGCGTTACCTCAGCCGCGCGCTGAAGGCCGACGGCGCCCAGGTGGTGCTCATGACGCCCAACCCGATGCGCTGGTCCGACCCGTTCTACCACGAGGTCTTCCGGAAGAACCCGGGGCTCCTCGATACGGCCGGCGAACGCGGCCTCAACGACCTGCTCGATCTCTACGCCCAGGACGCGCGCGACGTGGCCCGCGAGGAGGCGGCGCCGCTGGTCGACGTGCACCAGGCCTTCGAGGAGCACGGGCGCCGACCCGGCCGGTCGATCCACGACCTGCTGATCGCCGGCGACGGCATCCACCCCAGCGCCCGCGGCCAGATGCTGGTGTGCGAGCTCCTGGCCGCGGAGATCGCCCGCCTGTCGCGGCCGCGCCGGCAGCCTGCGGCGTGAAGGCGCGGCGCAGGGCCGCGAGGTCGGGGAGCTCGCCGACCTCGTGCGCGCCTGCGCGTCCTCAAGCGCGGCGGCCAGGGCGTGCGCAGCCCCAGCGCCGGACTTTAAGCCGGCTCTCGCAGACCGCCTGTCTCCCCCGTCCAGTCACGGTGGTATGGTCCTACGAAGAGACGGGCAGCTGTGTCGCACGTCTTGCACAGTCGGCATGATCCCTGTTCGGCGGGGCGGCCGCATCGTGATCGAGGACTGGAGCGCCGGTTGACCGAGAGCAGCGGGCTCCTGAGAGGCCTGCACATCGAGCCGCTCCGCTTGCGCGTGGAGCGCAACCGGATCAGATTCCTGGTCTTCCTGATCGCCTTCGTGGTCGGCGCCGCCGTCATTCTCACCTTGGCGTTCGTCGCGGTGCCCGGCTCGCTGATCGGCCTGGTCGTCGACTCCCCGCACTACTACCGGTCACTCGGCATCGTCGTGGCGGCGGCTGTCGGGGCGCTTCTCGTGCTCGGAGGCATAGCGGCCGCTGCGCAGGTCCTGAACGCCGAGCACTGGGTGCGCAGCCGCTTCTCAGGCGCCGAGCTCGACCCTGCCACCCAACCGGCCCTGATCCGAGCCGTGGAGGAGATGTCGATCGCCGGGGGACTGCCCGAGCCGCCCAGGCTGCTGCTCCTCGACGTCCCCAGCGTGAACGCGTGCGCCATCGGCGCCAGCCGCCGGCAACCGGTCATCGGCGTCACCAGGGGGTTCCTCGACGCCTTCACCCCGGGCGAACAGGAGGCGGTCATCGCGACGCTGATCGCCCGCATCACCCGCGGCGACATCCTGGTCGGGACGGCGCTCGCCGCGCTCATGGGCCCTCTCAAGTATCTCCGCGGCCTGCGCAAGCGTCCACGAGCCGGCGCCGGCGCAGTCGGCGGCGGCCTCAGCGGCGTCGCGGATGGCTGCGGCAGTGGCTGCAGCGGCGCCGCCGACGGGTGCGGGAGCCTCGACGGCTGCGGCGACGTGGGGGACGGCGACGGGTGCGCGGGCGCCATCGCCATCGTCCTCTTCATCGCGCTCGTCGCCCTGCTCACCTGGGTCGCGGTCACCGTGGCCGCGTGGCTCGTCACCAGGTGGGGACGCCTGCTGCATCGCACAGGGCACGAGAAAGCGGACGCCGAGGGCATGCTGCTCCTGAGAAACCCGCAGCCCATGCTGTCCGCTCTGCGGAAGGCGATCTCCTCGTCCAACGAGATCGCCGATGGCGATCCCTCCTACGACGGCATCTTCTACGCCTCGACGAGCGGCACGCCGGCGATCGAGAAGGTGGAGCGTCGCCGCTACGATCGCCTTCGCGAGGTTCTCGGCGTGGACGGGATGGCCGCGGCGCTCCCCGAACCCGAGAAGGAAGCCGGCGAGTGACACGGCCGCCGCGGTGGCCGGAGCCAGTCTCTCCACGGGACCGGCCTCGCCGAACAGGCGCGCCGACCCGACGCGATCAGGCGCGCCACTGCTTCGCGACCCGCCTGCTCGAGACGGGCTACGGCGTCCGCGTCGTCCAGGAGCTGCTTGCGCGCAAGGCCGTCCGCACGATCGTGCTCTCCACGCACGTGCTCGACCGCGGCGGCCAGGGCGTGCGCGGCCCCAGCGCTGGTCTTTGAGCCGGCTCTCGCAGACCGCCTGTCTCCCCCGTCCAGTCACGGTGGTATGGTCTTACGCAGAGACGGGCATCTGTGTCGGGCGTCCAGCACAGTCGGCACGATCCTTGTTGGCTCCAACGCCGGCCGGCTTCGTCGACACGTGAGGACGGTACGATCGTGTCGGTGTCGATCCCATCTGTGAGACGAACATCTTGACGGTCGAAGAGCTCATGCCGGAAGGTTTCAGGCGCGACCCGCCGGCTCGCGCCGGCATGGCGCACGGACTGCTCATCAGCCTCGAATCGCTGGCGGACTGCGAAGTGCGGCAGTTGGGGGCGGATGAAGCTGTACTGCGCAGCGCGGAGCTCGATGCGGGAACCGCGACCACCGTCTCCGCGGAAGAGGCCCTGGCGCGCGCCCGTACCCGCCTGCGATGAGCCGCCCCATCCGGCTCCATGAGGATGCGGATCGAGAGCTGAG
>JBAXRL010000034.1:0-13962 GCA_037131205.1 Actinomycetes bacterium
GCGCATCGCGCTTCAAGCGGCGCCGCTCCGGCGGCCGCGGCCCGGTCCTTCCGTCGGGCGCGGAAGGCCGTGGTCGCCGCCCCGGCATAGGTGCTGCGCGACCGAATGCCGTTGGCGGCACCGCTGACGGGACTTCCAACGGTATCGTTGGAAGTCCCGTCAACGGCTTCGGCCGTTTTCGACCATGCGCCTGCCGGCGGGCGCGTGCGCGGCGCGCCAACGTCAACCTTGACGCCGCCGTCTCGTCTCGCCTGAGAACACAGCGTTGCCTCGCTCATCTTCAGCGGCCGCGGGCGGCGAAGCCGCCAGGGAAGCTGAGGGGAACAGAGCGCTGGTTCAAGCCGCCGGCTTCTCGCCGGGCGCGCGGGCGGCTGCGGCGGCCGCGGCGGCCGCGGCGACCCCGCCGGCCGCGGCGCGGGGTAGTACGAAAAGGGAAGACAAGGATTCCTTAACTGTCGGGTCGCGTACGGCCTTCCGCAGGCTCGGTTGTCGGGGGGAAGATAAGGATTCGCCGGAATTCCTTATCTTCCCTCACAGTACTACCCCGCCGCGGCGGGCGCGGCGGCGGGTGCGGCGGCTCCGCCGGGTGCGCGGGCGGCCGCAGCGACCCCGGCGGCGGGCGCGGCGCCTCCGGCGCGTGCGGCGCGCCATGTCCGCCTTCTGGCGGCCGTCGATCCGGGGGCCGAACGCGCAACCGGAGGGAAGGGGATGGTCGTGATGAAGTAATCCATGCCAAGAGCAACATGTGCATGAAGTAAGGAATGCGGTCATGGAATGCTTGATATCTAATGCAACTTGACGTACGGTACTTATGATGTGACTGAGGAGGGGTTGCTCATGACAGTAAGACACGGGTCTGCTCCGTACGGCAGCATCGCGCTTGATGAGATCGACGTGGCCATCCTGCAGCTGCTGCGGGAAGACGGCCGACGCTCGAACGCGGACATCGCCCGAACGGTCGGAGTCTCTCAGCCCACCGTGCGGCAGAGGCTTGACCGCATCATCTCCAGTGGCGCCGCTCGAATCACGGTCCGCATGAACCCTGCTGCGCTCGGGCTCGCGATCGACGTGATCGTCTTGCTTCGTGTGGCCGGCCGACAGGTTAGCGAGGTCGGCAGCGAGCTGGCCGCCATGGAGAACGTGGCGTATGTGGCGCATCTCATCGGCTCCTGGCAGATCCAGGCTGAGGCGTTCCTGCTTGATCACAACGACGTCTGCCGGTTCGTGGAAGAGGTCTCGTCCATCGAGGGTGTCACCGCGGCGGAGGCGCTGCTCGTGGCGAGAACGGAGAAGTTCAACTACGAATGGGAGGGCGAGTGGACAGCGGCGAATGCCAGCGGAGGTCTCACGTGACACCGCGATCTCCGCAGTCCTCGGCCGTCAGTTGCAGGCCGGAGGTCCGAACACTCGTCGAGTACATCGCCGGCAAGACGGTCGAGGAGGTTCAGCGAGAGCTGGGGCTGCGGGACATCGTCAAGCTCTCCTCCAACGAGAACCCGCTGGGACCATCGCCGCGAGTGCGCGACGCGATCCTGGACTGTCTCCCCAGGATCGCCACCTACCCCGAGAGAAGCTTCCTGGCCTTGAAGACCAGCCTCGCGGATGCCAACAACGTGAGCGTCGACAACATCTGCGTCGGTCACGGGTCCGAGACCATCATCCAGATCATCCCTCAGATGTGCGTCACCCCAGGCGATGAGGTGGTCGTAGCAGCAGCGACCTACGGCCGCTACGAGGAAGCCAGCAAGCTCATGGGAGGCCGACCGATCCGCGTGCCGCTACGCGCCCTGCGCCACGACCTGGAAGCGATGGCGGCATCCGTCACCGAGCGCACACGGATCGTGTGGATCTGCAACCCGAACAACCCCACCGGCACTCACCTGCGCGCCGACGAGGTGGGCCGGTTCCTCGAGAGCATCCCGTGCAACGTGCTCGTGGTGTTCGACCAGGCATATGTCGAGTACGCGGACGATCCCGCGTTCGCCGATGCGGTCGCGTTTCTGAAGGCCGGATACGAAAACGTCGTCGTCCTGCGGACCTTCTCCAAAGTGCACGGCCTCGCCGGACTGCGGCTTGGCTACGGTATCGCAGCCGCACCGATCCGCAAGCTCCTCGACACCATCAAGGAGCCGTTCAACCTCAACCGCTTCTCGATAGCAGCCGGTCCTGCCGCGCTGGCCGACACCGCCTGGACCGCCAGGTGCATCGAGCAGAACCGACAGGGCCGCGGCTTTCTGGCCACGGAGCTCAAGGGGATGGGCTTCGACCCCGCGGAAAGCCAGGCGAACTTCGTCCTGGTGGACGTGAAGCAGGATGCCGACGAGCTGTTCGAGCGCCTGTTGCGTCGGGGAGTCATCGTCCGTTCGGCAGCGCCCTGGGGCTTGACGAACTACATCCGGGTGACAGTCGGCACTGCGGTCCAGAACGAGCGCTTCCTCGCGACGCTCGCCGAGGTCGCCTCGTGACGAGGGCGTCCCTCCTCATCACGTGTCTCGGCGACGCCTTGTTCCCGCGGGTCGGCATGGCCGCGGTGCGCGTGCTCGGCGAGCTCGGCGTCAGCGTCGATCTCCCCGCCGGCCAGACGTGCTGCGGGCAGCCGGCGTACAATGCCGGCTATCGCGACTCCGCCCGTGACACGGCACGAGCGTTCTTGCGCGCCTTCGCGGGCAGCGAGCGTGTCGTATCCATCTCCGGATCATGTGCGGCGATGGTCAGGCATGGCTTCGTCGACCTGTTCGAGGGTCTCCCGGAGGAAGCGGAGGCTCAGGCGTTAGCCTCAAGGACCTATGAGCTCTCGGAGTTCCTCGTCGACGTCCTCGGCGTGAAGGATCTGCCCGTGACCTGGCGCGGCAGCGCCACGCTGCACCATTCCTGCCACACACAGCGTTTGCTGGGGGTGGTCGACCAGCCCGAACGGCTGCTGCGCATGATCGACGGCCTTGACTACCGGCCGTTGCCACACGCGGACCGCTGCTGCGGCTTCGGTGGGATCTTCTCGGTCAAGATGCCGGAGGTCTCGACGGCGATCGTGGACGAGAAGGTCGACGACGTCCTCGCCACCGGTGCGGACCTCCTTGTGGGTCTCGACATGAGCTGCCTCATGAACATCGAGGGGAGACTGCGGCGTCGTGGCAGCGTGCTCCAGGTACGCCATCTGGCGGAGGTGCTCGCCATGGGCTGGCGGCCGTGAGCACCAAGGCTGCCCGTCGCGCCTTTCACGAGCGCGCCGGGAGAGCGCTCGCCGACCCGGCGCTGCAGCGCATCATCGCCGAGGGTCAGGACTACGTGCAGACGCACCTGGAGCCCGCGAGGGCGCAGGCCTGGTGGCCCGCGGCGCTTGAGGAGATCGGGCGGGTGCGCTCTGAGACGCTGGCGCACCTCGACGACTACGTGGCCCAGTTCGCGAGCAACGTCGAGGCCGCCGGCGGACACGTGTTCTTCGCCGGCGACGCCGGCGAAGCCAGGCGTCACGTCACGGAGCTGGCCGTGCAGCGAGGGGTCAAGACGGTCGTCAAGACGAAGTCCATGGTCACCGAGGAGATCGCGCTGAACGGCGCTCTGGAAGCTCGGGGCGTCGAGGTCTGGGAGACCGATCTCGGGGAGCTCATCATCCAGATGGCAGGGGAGAAGCCGTTCCACATCCTGGGCCCCGCCATCCACAAGTCGCTCGAGGACGTGTGCGAGCTCTTCTCGCGCAGCGCCGGCAGGCAGCTCCCCGCGGACCCACAGGCCCTCGTGCGTTACGCGCGGGAGACTCTCCGCGAGCGATTCCTCACCGCCGAGATGGGCATCACGGGCGCCAACTTCGGGGTCGCGGCGACGGGTTCGGTCGTCCTCGTGACCAACGAAGGCAACGGCCGCATGGTGACGACCATGCCGCGCGCGCACGTGGTCGTGATGGGCGTGGAGCGCCTTGTCCCGACATTCCCGGACCTCGAAGCCATCCTCAAGGTTCTGCCGCAGGCTGGGGCTTGCATGCGCGCCACCGCCTACGTCACCGCGGTGACCGGTCCTCGCAAAACGGGGGAGAGGGACGGCCCCGAGGAACTGCACGTGGTCCTGGTCGACAATGGGCGGTCCCGCATCCTGGGCGGACGCTACGCCGAGATCCTCAAGTGCATCCGCTGCGGCGCCTGTGTGGACGTCTGTCCGGCGTATCGCAAGATCGGCGGCCACACCTACGATTCTGTCTACAGCGGCCCCATCGGGGCGGTGCTCAGCCCGCTGCTGTTCGGCCTGGAGCGCTACGCCGAACTGCCCTACGCGTGCAGCATGTGTGGCGCGTGCAGCGAAGTGTGCTCGGCGCGGATCCCGCTGGCTGACCAGCTCAGGTCTCTGCGCGAGGACGTCGTCGCGGAGAAGCTGGGCGCCCGCTCCACGGGAGTGGGCTTCGCGGCGTTCGCGGCAGTCGCGAAGAGGCGCCGCATCTGGTCCGCTCTGGAGCAGGCGGCGCTGCCGCTCGTCGCGTGGGCCGCCGCAAGGGGCGAGTGGTCCTCCATTCCCGGACCGCTGGGGGCCTGGACACGGAGCAAGGCGCTCCCGCGCCCCGAGGCGAGAAGCTTCCGGGCCCAATGGCGGAACAAGGACCGTCGATGAGAAGCGCCTTCGGGGTGACGGCATGGATCGGGTAGCCTTTCTGGCCCGCCTCAGCAGGAGCCTGGCGCACGCTCAGCTCCCGCCGGACGCCGCACAGGCTCGTGACGCCGAGGTGGCAACGACGTCAGGCCGTGGCGAGATCTTGCGCCTCTTCCTGGATCGCGCTCACGAGTCGGGCGCCGTCCCGTGCGTCGTCCCCACGATCCAGGCTGCCCAGGAGGCCGTCGAGAAGCTCGTCGCCAGGCGCGCATGGACGCGCGTCGTCTGCCGCTCCTCCATGGTCTGGCCGGGCATCGGGAGCATCCACTCCAGCGACGCCCGCAGCGCGGACCTCGGTCTTGCCACGGCCGACTGGGCAGTGGCCGAGACCGGGTCGGTCGCCGTCGAAAGCAGCCCCGAAGCCGACCGCGGCTCTTCCCTTCTCCCTGCGGCGACCGGCTTCTTCGTGTCGCTCGAGAGCATCCTCGAGACGACCGGCGACGCACTTCGCAAGCAGCTTGCGCGCGAACCACGGGCCATCCCCAGCTGCACCTGTCTCGTCACTGGGCCAAGCAGCACGGGCGATCTTGCCGCGCAGCACGTGGTGGGCGCCCACGGACCTGTCGAGGTGTTCATCTGGGTCATCGAGGGGTCCGCCGACGCGGCGCCCGCCGCTGAGACGAGCCGCGCCGATGACTGAACGCAGCACTCTCTCGCCCACCGTGTACGGCCTTCCGGCACAGCTTGGTCCGCTGCCCGCCTTCCGCCTCATCGAGCAGCGGTTCTCGGTCCCGGCGGCAGTCGACGCGATCGCGGCCGTTGACAGCCAGTGGAGCGCCTTGCCGGCTGCCCTCGGACGGCGGCCCGGAAGCGAGATCGCGGTCGCCGTCGGGAGCCGGGGGATCGCCCGAATCGACGAGATCGTGCGAACGGTCATCGAGAACCTGAAGCGTGCGGGCCACCACCCGTTCATCGTCCCGGCCATGGGATCTCATGGGGGCGGTACTGCCGAAGGCCAGGCGGCCGTGCTCGCGTCGCTCGGTATCACCGAGGAACTGGTGGGCGCGCCGATCCGTGCCTCCATGGACACCGTGCAGGTCGGCGCGGCAGAAGGGGTCCCGCTCCACGTGGATCGGCTCGCGGCAGCGGCCGACGGCATCGTCCTCATCAATCGTGTCAAGCCGCACACGGACTTCGCGGGGCCGCTCGGCAGCGGCCTGATGAAGATGCTCTGTGTCGGTCTCGGCAAGCAGCTCGGCGCCGATACCTGTCATCGCGCCACGATGATCCGCGATCTCGGTGAGCTGGTCATGGCTTGTGGGCGCGAACTGCTTCGGATCCTCCCCGTGTGCGCGGGTGTCGCCGTCGTGGAGAACCAGGTGCACGAGGTCTGCGACGTCCGCGTCGTCCCGGCAGAGGACATCGTGTCCACGGACGTGCGCCTGCAGACGGAGGCTCGTGGCCTTCTCCCGGGCCTGCCCCTGGACGACATAGACCTTCTCATCGTCGACGAGATGGGTAAGGACGTGAGCGGCGCGGGGATGGACCCGAACGTCACGGGACGCACCGTGGGAGCCCGGTCCATCCGGCGCTCCCGTCCGCGCATCGGCCGCATCTTCGCGCGGGCGCTCACCCCGGGCTCACACGGAAACGCCTGCGGGCTCGGTTACATCGACATCGCCACGCCGCGGCTCGTGGAGGCCATCGACATGGAGGCCACCGCCCTCAACGCATTCACTGCGTGCGCTCCCGAAGATGCCCGCCTGCCTCTGACAGTGCCGACCGAGCGCGAGGCGATCGCCGCCGCACTTGCGACGGTGCGCCCGCACACGCTGGAAGACGTGCGCATCGTCCACATCCGCAACACCTCGACGGTCGCGCGGCTGCTGGTCTCGGAGGGCTGCCTTGCGGCCCTCGCCGCAGGCGCCGACGTCGCGGTCGGCGAGCAGAGGCTCCTGCTCGACTTCGACTCGCAGGGGGATCTCATCTCCCCGCTGGGCGGGCAGGACGGCGCGGCGTAGGACCGGTCGGGGCGGGCGGCGGCGCCGCGAAACGCAGGGCGACGCTCGAGCCCTGCCAGCCGGCCGTCGGCCGCGCCGGGTCGTCGAACCCCCAGCGGCCGACGTAGGTGAGCCGGGGGTCGGAAGGCGCTGGCGCCACGCGCCGGGCAGGGCTCTACGACGGTGACGGCGAAGCCTCCGGGCCGGAGCCGCACGCCGCGAGCGCCCGCACGGCGCCGGTCGCCGACAGACCCACGAGCGACGCGCGCCCCAGGAGCTCGCGCCTCGTCAGGGCGCCCCGAGAGGCGCGCGTCACATCTGGTTCACGGCCTCGTAGGCCGCGTCGATCGCACTGTCCATGTAGGCCCTGGAGCGCTTGTCGGTGCCGGCCATGGCGATGCGGCCGAACGGGCGGGCCGCCACATCCCCGGGCAGCGGCCCGTCCGGGTAGAAGGCGTTGTCCCACGGCGACGCGTACTCGAACGAGTAGCCGTGCGCCCAGCGGCCGACGGTGATCGCGGTGATGTCGGCGGCGGGGTCGAAGCCGCCGGCGCCGAGCCCGCGCGCCAGGAGCTCACGGATCTCCCGCTCGATGTCGGCGAACGACATGCCGTAGAGCTTCCAGCGGCCGGCCCGGGCGCCCTCGCGCGGAGGCATGCCCGGCTCCGTCGGCGAGGCGGAGAAGTGCAGCAGCACCGGCTCGTCGGGACCGCTGGGATACTCGTAGCCGCCCATGCTCACCGGGTAGTCGAGCATGGCGTAGCTCCAGAAGGCGCGCGGGCTCGTGGTGTACACGCCCGTGAGCCCGAGCCGATCGAACGCGCGCCGGGAGCGGATGGCGACCGACGCGTACACCATCGGGATGCGTGTCATGAAGCGCATCGCCTGCTTCTGCACGGCGGGCAGCTCGTCGCAGATGTACGGGATCATCGAGTACCAGCAGGCGAGCACGACGCCACGGGCGCGCACGCTCCGCGCGGCGCCGTCGCTCACGTACGCCACCTCGACCTCTCGGGCGGCCGCCGCCGCGCCGACGTGACGCACGCGGACCACTGGGCTGCCGAGACGGATGCGCACATCGTTGCCCGGGTCGTCCAGCCGCGCGTAGTCGAGCCGCGCCAGGACCTCGTCCTCCATGGTGCTCCCCGGCAGCGCCCCCGGGACCAGCGCCCGCACCAGCAGCCGCGTGACCCCGGCGACTCCCTCCGGGAAGTGGTAGATGTACGGGTCGTCCGCGTTCCAGCCCCGCCTGATCGACGGCGAGTTGTGCCTGGCCGGCCGGGACCAGTCCAGCCCGAGCCCGGCAAACCCCGGGTACCCCTCCGCCCAGGCGTCGATCGCGCCGATGCCGTCGATGCCGTAGCCCCATTCGCCCGCGGGCTCCTGGTACAGATACGTGAGCACGTCCGGGTGCATCCTGGCCACGTCCTGCAAGTACTGGGCGTAGGTGATCCCGCTGAGCTTCTCCTTCTTCTCGGCGTCGGTGAGGCCCGGCAGCCAGTCCTTGGGCGCCTCGTAGAGCATGGCGAGGTCGCGCTTGGCCTCGGGGGCCATGGGCGCGTCCCTGAGGAACTCGGCCATCGGGGTCTCGTCGCCGGCGATGGCCACGTGCTCGCGGCCCCAGGTCTCGCGGTCGAAGACGGCCGCCCACTGCGTCAGGCCGTGCCGCTTGAAGAACGACTGGTCGTAGTACTTCTCGAAGGCATCCAGGCGGACGCCGATGTCGGCGAGCAGCCCGAGCGTCTCACGGCTGAAGGTGGAGGGAGAGTCGATCGACTGGGTACCGATGTAGCCGATCAGCCGGCCGTCGTCGAACTCGGCGCGGCGCGCGTGCCCGCCGAAGTCGTCGTGGTTGTCGAGCATGAGCACGCGCGCCTCGGGGTGCTCGCGGCGGTAGAAGTAGGCGGCCGCGAGGCCGCTGACGCCGGCGCCGACGACCACCAGGTCGTAGGTCTCGCCGGTGGGCTGGGGCGTGCCCGCCGCCTTCCAGAAGGCGCCGTCGACCACTTCGTGCGGCACGGCCAGCGCCGGGTCGGTGCTGCCCCTCATGCCGGTGAGCGCCGGCGGGTACGGCGAGAGGTCCGGCGTCTCCAGCGTCGCCGCGTCGCCGGCGGACCCGCAGGCGGAGAGCACGGAGCCGCCGAGCGCCAGCCCGCCGACGCTCAGCGCGACGCCGTCGAGGAAGTCGCGGCGCGTGATGCGCCGGCCCATGCCCAGCTCGTCGTCGCGGTCACGGGGTGCGGTCATCGTTCCTCCTGAAGGGGAGCGGCGCGGCGGGGCGTGCTCACGGCGCCGGCGCCTCCTGGGTCGCGGCCGGCGGCGGCCACTCCGGCGCCGGCCCCTGCGGGCCCATGAACTCGCCGGGCGCCGAGGACGAGCCGACGGCGAGCAGCGTCAAGCCGAGCACGGCGGCGATGAAAGCCGCGGCCAGCAGCCGGGGCACGACCCTGACGGGCCGGCTGCCGGGTACGAGGATCCTCGTCCTGGGCGTCCGCCGGTCGATGAACGGCACGGCCAGCAGCAGGACGATCAAGCCGGCCGGCACGAGCACCACGCCGACCACTTCGAAGCTCCCGCCGAAGTACTTGAGGAGTTGGAAGAACCAGAGGAAGTACCACTCCGGGCGCGGCACGTAGCCGGCGGCGTTGGGATCGGCGGCCGCCTCCAGGGCCGGCTCGGTGAGCGCGGCGAGCAGCACGAGGACGGCGAGCAGCGCGAGTGCGGCGAGAGCCTCCTTGAGGGCGAGGCCGGGGAAGTACGGCCGCTCGCCGCCGCCCTCACCCGGCGCCGCGGCGGCCGCGCCGGTCGCGCCGGCCGGCGCGGCGTCACGGGCGGCGTCACGGGCGGTCGCGGCAGTCCTCGTCGGGTCGCTGGTCAGCGCGCGCTCCCTCACAGCGGCCTCGCGATGCCCTGGCGGCGCACCATGGCGAAGTGCAGCACGAGCCCCACGGCGAGCAGCGCCGGGAGCACGAACACGTGCGCCGCGTAGAACCGGAGCAGGGTCAGCGCCCCGACCGTGGGCCCGCCCCTCAGCAGGTCGGCGAGGAAGGGCCCGACCACGGGCACGGAGCCGGCCATGTTGATGCCCACGCTCGTCGCCCAGTAGGCCTTCTGGTCCCACGGCAGCAGGTAACCGGTGAAGCCGAAGGCGAGCACCATGACGAGCATGAGCACGCCGACGACCCAGTTGAGCTCGCGCGGCTTGCGGTAGGCGCCCTGCACGAAGACCCGCACCATGTGCGCGACCACGAGCACGACCATGGCGTAGGCGCTCCAGCGATGGAGGTTGCGCAGCACGGCGCCGAGGGGGACCGACGAGCCCAGCCAGGCCAGCGAGGCCCGGGCGTGGTCGGGCGACGGGACGTAGAAGGCGGCCAGCACCACGCCGGTGACGACCAGCACCAGGAACGTGAAGAAGGCCAGCCCGCCGAAGCAGTGGTAGAAGGTGATGCCCTCGGGCACGGGCTTGCTGAGGAACCGCGCCAGCGGCCGGCGCACGTCGAGCCGCTCGTCGATGGCGTCGCCGAGCCTCGACGCCCTGCGCGGTCGCGGCCTGGCCGCCGGCGAGGTGGTCGCCATCATGCCTCCTCGAGGCCGCCGACGTAGAGCACGCCGTCCTTCATCTTCGTCGCGTAGCGATCGAGCGCCCGCGGCGCCGGGCCCGAGACGACCTCTCCGAGCTCGTCGAACACGGCGCCGTGGCAGCGGCACTGGAACTGCCGCGTGGCCTGGTCCCAGACGAGCGGGCAGCCCAGGTGCGTGCAGCGGCTGTCGAAGACCTCGTAGCGGCCCTCACCGCGAGCGGCCACGAAGACGGTCGTCTTCTGCGGCGCTCGCGGCAGGTAGGCGTCGGCCACGTCACGGGTGAACGCGGCGCGGGCGACCGCGCCCTTGGGCGGCAGCGCGGCGCGGCCGGGAGCGGGGGCGCCGGCGCGGCCCAACGCGACCCAGTCCGCGTCCTGCGGGCGGAGCGCGGGCGCGATCAGCGGCCGCAGGCCGAGCACCCCGAGGGTCGCCGCGATGGCCCCGGCGGCAGCGGCGAAGGAGAGCTTGAGAAAGCGGCCCCTGGAGACGACCGGGCCGTGGGCGCCCGCCGGCGCGGGCGCTCCGCCGGCGTCCGCCCCGGTCGCGTCCGACCCGCTAACATTCGCCCCGCTCGTGTCCGACTCACTCGCAGGCGCCGCGCACTCCTCGCACGGTGGCCACGTCGCAGGGGGGGTCGATCCGTCCATCGTCATCGCTTCCGGTCCTCCATCGCGCGAGTCATTCGACGATCCGCTCGTTCTCATAGGGTGGCGCCGCGCCCTCGCCCGCGCTCGCCAGGGCGGGGGCCTCGAGGCCGGCCCGCTCCCCCGCCTTCTTGTACTCGGAGTCCATCTCCATGATCCCGCCGGGGAAGCCGTAGTCGGCCATGAGGGCGACGTACGGGTCGGCGCAGAACTCCTCCGGCGAGCGCACGCCCGTCTCGGGGTTGCCGCGGTGGCCGGCGAGCTTGCCGGTCGCGAGCAGCTCGAGCGTGATGACGGCGGTGAAGGCCGTCTGGCAGACGACCGCCTGGGTGCCGAAGGTCTCCAGGCACTCCTGGTTGTCGGCCACCTGGTACAGGTACAGCTCGCGCTCGAGGCCATCGCGCCGGCCCTTCACCCACAGGCCGGCGGCCGTCTTGCCGACGAAGCGTTTGCCGATCTCGGCCGGGTCGGGGCAGGCCGCGGCGACCAGGTCGCGCGGCGCCACCATGACGTGCCGGCCGTCCGCGGCGGCGACCTCCACCGGCTCCATCTCGTGGAGGTTGAGGCTCTTGAGCACGCCCATGGCGGCCTCGAACTCGTCGCCGAGCCCGTACTTGAAGGTGGCCTTGCGCACGCCCTTGAGCAGCCCGGCGTTGCGGCTGATGTGCACCACCTCGTCGTGGGCCACGTGGCCGACCTCGACGGCGCCGATGCCCTCCGGCAGGAAGAAGGGCTCCTTCTCGCTGAACGGCTCGACCTCGTAGACGCCCTTGCCGGCCTCCCAGACGATCGCCGGGCAGGTGAGCTCGTCGATGGTGCTCCAGACCGAGAAGCCGAAGGCGATGCCCTCGAAGCCGGGGATCGCGAGGTTGGAGCCGTCGCGCACGCCCATCTCCTCGACCTCGTCGAAGTAGTGGTCGGCGGCGTAGCGCGCGTAGTAGTCGGCCATGCCGGGCTCGACGCCCATACCCATGAGGGCGAGCCGCCCGGCCTTCTCGAAGCGCTCGTGGTAGTCGAACTGGAAGGCGTCGAACCAGGGGCGCTCGCTGCCGTCCGGGAGCGGCTTGGGGTCCATCCCGAAGGCGGTGTCGAGGTAGTGGACGCCTGCCTTCAGGGCGCCCTCCATGACGTAGATGTCGGCCCAGAGCGGCAGCAGATTGCAGACGATGTCGACGCCGTGCTTTGCTGCCAGGGCGGCGATGGCGGCGGCGTCGGCGCCGTCGACCTGCTCGGCCGGGAAGCGCTCCGCGCCGAGCCGCTGCGAGACACGCTGCGCGCGGGCGAGGTCGGCGTCGGCCAGGACCATACGCTCGAAGAGCTCCCCAGCGGGGTCTCTGCGCGCGGCGATGACCGCGATCGATTCGCCCACGCCGCCCGTGCCGACGATCAGTGCCCTCATGAGTGCTGCTCCTTTCGGGATCCGCCCGGGCACGGAAGGGCCCGGCCGGGGCGCGGCGACCTGCCGCCGTACAAGTCCAGCGCATCCGGGCCGCGGCGGCCAGCCCCAAAACCTGGGCAAATCTGGTATGGCTGCAGCGAGAAATCTGGTGGACCTGTGCAGTGTGGCCCGGGCGAAGTATGCTGATCACAGGTTCGTAGTTACACAGACGGACAGGCGATGAAGTCGTGAGAACATATGCTCAAGAATCTCGTGCCGATGCTGAGCCATCCGGCGGCGCGACACCGAGCCCACATGGCCGCGAGGTGGGCGCATGTACGTGAGCGTCGGCCGGGCGGCGCGTGCGCTCGGCGTCACGCCCGACACCATACGCCGCTGGACGTCCAGCGGCTTCCTGCCCTGCGAGCGCACGGCCGGCGGTCACCGCCGCATCGCGCAGGAGGACGTCGACGAGCTCCGGCGAGCGATCGGCGGCGACGGCCACCTGCAGGCCCGCCGCGCCCGGGAACGCGAGGTCGACACGCTGGCGCAGGCCTCCATCGACCTCGCGAGCATGCTCGACAGGCAGGAGCTCCTGGCGGCGATCGCCCGCCACGTCACCCGCCTCTGCGACTGCAGCACGTGCGCGATCAGCGGCTACGATGCCGGCAGGGGGGTCGTCACCCTGCTGGCCGAGTACGACTCGCGCGGCCGCCGCCTGCCGCCGATCACCGACTTCGGCCTCGACGACTACCCGCTCACGCGCCGCGTGCTCGAGAAGCGGCAGACCGTCGTCGTGAACGTCGACGACCGCGGCGCGGACCCGGCCGAGGTGCGGCTCCTGCGGAGCTACGGCGACCGCAGCGTCCTCATGGCGCCGCTCGTCGTCGGCGACGAGACCATCGGCCTCCTCGAGGCCACGGACTGGGAGCGGCCCCGCCGCTACTCACCTCAGGAGCTCCGCCTGGTCGGCGCCCTCGCCGGGCACGCGGCGGTGGCCATGCGCAACGCCGAGCTCTTCCACGCCCTGCAGCAGGTTCGGCGCGGCGCGGACCTCACACCGCGGCTCGCGGCCGCGGCGGACGGTCTCGAGAGGCTCGGCGAGTCGGATCCGGGAACCGACCCGTGGTCGGACAATGCCCGCCTCACGTGTGAAGTCCTGGGCGCCCGCTCGTGCCTCTTCGCCCGCGAAGGCCGGCTTCTGGGCGCAGCGATGGCGCCCGCGCCGGACGATGCCGGGGGCGACGAGGGCTTCGCCCTCCGCGCCGTGCGCACCGTCGGAGGCGCGCGCTACGAGGCGACGCTCACGCTGGCTCGGCCTGCGGAACGCGGCGAGACCGAGCTCCTCGGCCTGCTCGTCACCGCCTTCGCGCGGCTCGGCGAGGCCGTCTCCAGGGCGGGCGGCGTAGCGCCACCCGCCCCGTCGTCGACCGTCAGCTCGGGTCGAGCCCGAGCCGCTCCGCCATCGCGCGCCCGAGCGCCTGGGCCCCGGCCATGAGCTCGGCGTCCTGCGCCGCATCGCCCGGGTCGTTCGCCAGGCCGCCAAGGGCCACCACGGGCGGCTCTTCGGGATTCGAGAGCGCCACGAACCGGCGCATGGCCGCCAGCGTATCCGCGGCGTCCGACTCCCCCGCCACGGCGATGAGACCGACCACCTTCGGGGCCAGCCACTCCTCGTGGTAGTAGCGGGTGGCGTTGCGGTCCATGAACGTCTTCATCTGGCCGGAGACGTTCTCGTAGTAGATCGGCGTCGCGAGGATGAGGCCGTCGGCGGCGTACA
>JBAXRL010000035.1:0-13881 GCA_037131205.1 Actinomycetes bacterium
ATGCCCCGCGGGCCCGAATCGCAATCCTCAGCATGCGGCCGCGCGGAGTCGAGTCGGCTGCGTCGCTTCGAACTGCCGGGGCCCGGGGCCCTCTGTGCGGCGGAGGTCGGGGGTTCGACTCCGCCTGGAAGAAGACCCCGCCCTGATGCGTGGCGCGGCAGAGGGGATTCCGCGTCATGAAGAACATGATCCGGGGGTGAAGGACGGGCGCCTCACCATCCGGGCGTTCTCCACCAACACCCAGAAGATGATGTACATGACGCCCGACGTCCTGAACGGTGAGGCGCGCGTGGCCGGCGACACCGTGATCGGCGGCCTCCCCGGTTCTGGCGCCGAGATCCTCGTGGACTTCCGCGACCAGGGTGGCGGGTTCACCGGCGGCACGTTCCCGACGGGTAGCCTCGTCGACACGGTGACCCTCAGCGACGGCAGTTCCATCGGCGTCACAGTGATGGACATGGTCGACATCTGCGGGTTCTTCCACGCCGACGACTTCGGCCTGGGATGCACCGGTCTGGAGCTGCCGGCACCCGACGGCGGCATCCGGCAGCCTCCGGGCATGCTCGCCCGGCTCACCGAGCTCCGCCTGAAGATCGCGAAGCTCATCGGCTGGGACCAGTACACCAACGCCACGATCGGCAAGGCGACGCCCCCCTTCGCCGTCTCGGTGGCCGCGCCGGCCGACTACCCCGACATGGACGGCGAGCAGGTCGCTGCCGAAAGCATCGACCTGGTCGCCCGCTCCCGCCTGGAGTCGATCACGCACAGCGCGGCGCCCGGCAGCGGGTCGACCTGCCTTGCCGCCGCCGCCGCGGCGCAGGGGATCGTGCCGAACCTGGTCTTGCGCGACGGCGACCTCAAGGCCGGCAAGGGCGGCGACCTGACCCTCGGCCACCCCAGCGGAAGGTTCGCGGTCCACGCGGAGCCGGTCCTCGGTGCCGTGCCGAACGACGTCGCCTACAGCGAGGTGAGCTGGGCCACCTTGCGCAGCATGGCCGGGCGCAAGTCCCAGAGCCAGGACAGCTCGATCACGTCCGGGTTGTTGCACTTTGTACACGCGACTGACCGCGCGAGCATGCGCCGGTAGGCGGGCAAACTGAAGACCCGCGAGAGCGGCTCGCCGGCGGCGCGCAACTCGCGCGCGTCGGCCAGGGGACGGGCGCCGCTGGTGCAGTCCCGCAGGCGCCCGTCGGCGCCCACCGTGAGGCGGGCGCGCGGCGCGCGACACGTGTAGTCGCGCAGATCGGGGTCGCGAGCGAGGAGCTCGAGATACGGTCGTGAGGCGAGGATCGGGAAGCCGGCGCTCGCGAGCGCGGCCGCGTCGCGGGCGACCGCGCGCAGCTCCTCCGCCGGGAGGGCGAGGTCGGCGAGCGCGGCGAGGTGCGCGAGCGGGGCGTCGCCGCTCGGGGCGGGCGCGCCGGCCACGCTTTGCGCGGGCGTGCCACCACCGCCCGTCGACGTCGCCAGCCCGGTCTCCATGGGGCAGAAGTACAGCCCGGCCTGCCAGCGTGCGGCGACGGGAGCGACCCGCGCCAGCGCCCCCCGGTTCAGCCGCGACAGCACGGTGTTGACGAGGAGCGTGGGCCGCAAGGGGTCGTCGCGGACGGCGGCCACGAAGGCTTCCAGCCGTTCGAAGAGGCCCGGAAGGCCGCGGAGGGCGTCGTGCGCGTGCCCGACGTCGTCGAGGCTGATGATCAGCGCGTCGACGAGCCCACGCAGCTCGCGCCACCGCTCACTCAGGTACCAGCCGTTGGTGATGAGGGTCGTGAACAGCCCGGCGCGGCGGGCGGCGAGCAGAATCTCCGGCAGATCCTGCCGGAGCAGGGGCTCGCCGCCCCACACCACGATCTGCGCCAGCGCGGCGCGACCCGCCTCGCCGTAGAGCCACTTCACCGCACCCGTGTCGAGCTCCGCGAGCCCCGGGTCGCGCCACAGGCAAGTCCGGCAGCGGCCGTTGCAGCGTGCGGTCACGAGGTGGCTGAGGGTATGTGGCCGGCCGCGCGCGCGGGCTCGCGCAAGCCGGCTCACGAGGCGTGCGCGCCTCACGACGCGTTCCAGACGGGCGGATGACAGATCCATGGCAAGCGTAGTCTTCCCTGCCGGACGATCCGCTCACGCTTCGTGGATTCACGGCCCCCAGACTCCAGCCGAGTGCGCGCTCTGCTATCGTCGTCGCGGGAGTGCGGCTGCTCGGGAAGGCTGGCGGCGGATATCTATCTGCCGATAAAGCATGGTAACATGCGCAGATATCTGCCGATTCAATGGGGATACATCGGGAGAACAACATGACGCTGGCCGATGAGCTGATTGCGCAGCAGAACCCGTGGTGGGTGGACGTCCCGGGTTGGGAATCCAGCGATGCGCACCTCCGTCGCCTCGCCGAGCAACCCGTCTGCCTGCCCAGCATGTCGGCCGAGATCGTGCCGCTCGATCGGCCCGCCATCCACACCCTGCGCGGGCCGCGACAGGTCGGGAAGTCGACCGACCTAAAACTCATCGTGCGGCGCGCCCTGGCCCAGGGAGTGGCGCCGCGTCGGGTCATCTACCTGTCGTTTGAGCCACTCGTGGGGCAGACGGTTGCCAAAGCCGTTGAGATGGTGAACCAGGCCAAAAGTCTTGCGGGCGGGAGCGGGCCGGCGGTCGTGCTTCTTGATGAGGTGACGGCCGTCAGGGAGTGGCAAGCGGCCGTCATGCACCTGTTCGAGACGGGAGTGATAGACCACGACGTGGTCGTCTGCACGGGGTCTTCCGCAGTCGATCTGCGCAGCGGCAGTCATGAGCGACTCCCGGGTAGACGGCGCGAAGGCGTGGATCATCTGGTGACACCCCGAGGCTTTGCGACCTTCGCCGGCGCTGTGGATCGACTGGTGCCGGCATCGCCTGGGCTGTTGCCTGCAGACCTGGTGTCGCCGGCCGGTCGTGCGCAGCTCGAGGACGCGCGCGTGCTCGTCGGCAGGCTCGATCGTTGCCTGCGTCTGTACGGTCGGTTCGGGGGGCTGCCTGCGGCCGTCGCCGAGGCTGTCGCCGGCAGCGCCGCGCCGAGCGCAGGCACGCGACGCATCTTCTCGGATGCGCTCGTTGGCGAGATGCTGCGCAAGGGCGCCGGCGAATCGGCAACGAGAGCGCTGCTCGAACGTGTGCTGCGCTCGCTGTCCGCCAAGATCAGCTGGCGGAAGCTGGCCGCGGAGATGGACGTACCGTTGGGCGCCCCGGGACGTCATCCCGCGCCGTCGCCCACCGGCGCCACGGTGCGCGACTACATTCAGTTTCTGGCGGACGCGTACTTTCTGCTCATCGTGTACTTCTGGAAGCCGGACAGCGGCACCTCGGGGCTCGCTCGAGACAAGAAGATCTACTTCGCCGACCCGCTGCTGCACACCATCGCCCTCGACGCGGCGCCGGGGCTTGCCGAGGACCTGCCGGCCCTGGTCGAGAACCTCGTCGCTGTGGCGCTCTACCGGCGTTGTGAGCCGGTGGCCCGGCAGGCCGACTCCCAGAGCGACCCGGATGCCCTGCACGTCTACGGAACGCGAGCCGGCGGGGAGATCGACTTCGTCTGCGGCCCCCGTGCGTCCACCGTTGCGGTGGAAGTGAAGTACCAATCGTCACCAGACCTGCGCAAGGCGGCCGCGATCCCCAAGGCACTGCCGGGAAGGCCGGCGCTGATCGTCACCAAGGACACCCTGGAGTTCCGTGAGCAGTACGTACTGGTGCCCGCGGCGCTGTTTCTGTGGGCTGTGGGGTAGGGGACCGCTCCGTACTCACTGATGGGTGTGGCGATCGTGGTGGGGGTCCTCCCGGCGGAGGAGAGCGCCGCGCCGCCTGAACCGCCGCCGCCAGACGTCAGCCCGGCGTTCCTGGGGCCGTCTGGCGGTCGTCAACGCTGTGACGGAGTCCGGCACCCGTCTTCCAGAAAGGCGAACGCCTCGCGCGCAAGCTCAACGAAGCGCTCGGCGGGCAGGGCTTCGACGCCGCCGAGCTCGTGGAAGCGGATGAGGGCGGAGCGGAACGCCGCGAAGCCGGCGCGCGCGGCGATCAGGACGCGGAAGCGTCGCGCTTCCTCCGGCTCCACCGGAGCGCCCGGTCGCGAGAGAAGCGCCGCGGCCACCGCCGCCTCGAGCGCGATCAGGATGCGCACGCCCGACTGCGTCGGCGGCGTCGACCAGGACATCGGCGGCCCGCTGTAGAGGAGCGCGAGCTGCGGTGCTTCAGCGCTCTCCGCGACGGCCAGAAACGCGTTGAGCAGGGCGCGCAGGGGCGGCTCTGACGAGGGCCGCTCCCTGATCGCCTGATCCAGTCTGGGCAAGAGGCGGCCGAGGTCCTGCAGGGCAACGTCCTCCTTGGATCTGAAGTACCGAAAGAAGGTGCGCTCCGAGACGTTGGCGGCATCCGCGATGTCGGCGACGGTCGTGGCGCGGTAGCCGCGCTCGGCGAAGAGGCGCAAGGCGGCTTCGTGGAGCGCCTCCCTCGTCGCCAGCTTCTTGCGCTCGCGCAGACCTGTCTGAGGCAGATCACCCATGGCGTGAGTATATCATGGCAGTTCTGACAAATGGCAGAATTGACACGTTTCCCGAAGGGGTCTACCGTAGACTCTCCGCCCCCAGGAGAGGTGCCTCCCGCGATGTCCGGCTTTCTCTATCGTCTCGGCGCCCTGTGCGTGAGACGCAAGTTCATCGTCCTGCTGATCTGGACGCTCGCGGTCGCCGCCGTCGTGGCGGGCGTGCTGCTGTTTGGGGCGCGCACGGACAACGACATCAGGTTGCCGGGGACGGACGCCCAGAGCGCCTCGGACCTCCTCAGCCGGGAGTTCCCGCCGCAGCAGAACGGGCAGAGCGCGATCGTCTTCCACTCCTCAGACGGCACGCTCACGGATGCTGCCAACCAGCGGGCCGTCGAGGTGTCGCTCAGGGACATCGCGCGCACGGCCCACGTCTCCAGCGTCATCAGTCCTTTCTCGCGCGGGGCCGAGATGCTCATGAGCGCGGACGGCAAGACGGCCGTCGCCCAGGTGCTCCTCGACGTGAACGGCGGCCAGGTCACGCGGGATCTTGCCGCCGAGGTGATGGCCGGCGCCGAGGCCGCGCGCCGGGCGGGCATCCAGGTGGAGGCCGGCGGCGTTCTGGGAGTCAGGTTGTCGGAGACCAAGTCGAGACGCAGCGAGGTGATCGGTATCGTCGCGGCGCTGATCATCCTGGGCTTCACCTTCGGAGCTCTGGCCGCCGCCGGCATGCCGGTGGTGACCGCCCTGGTCGGCCTGGTCACCGGGCTCGGCCTCGTCGGCCTGCTCGGCCACGTGCTCGCCATCCCGGAGGTCGCGCCTACTTTGGCGACGATGATCGGGCTCGGCGTCGGCATCGACTACGCGCTGTTCATTGTCTTTCGCCACCGCGACCTGCTCCACGCCGGCGTCGGCGTCGAGGAATCGATCGCCCGCACCATGGCCACGTCGGGCAGCGCGGTGGTGTTCGCCGGCGGCACCGTCATCGTCGCGCTGCTCGCGCTGCTGGTCGCGCGCGTGCCCATGCTGGGCGCCATGGGCTACGCGGCCTCCATCACCGTGCTGGTCGCCGTCCTCGCGGCCGTGACGCTGCTGCCGGCGATCCTCGCGCTGCTCGGGCGCCGCATCGACGCGCTGCGGCTGCCGGGACGCCGGCGCCCGGAAGGGGCCCCGGCCGGCGAGAACGTCTGGGCGCGCTGGGCCGGCCTCGTCACCCGGCACCCATGGGTGGGCCTCATCGCCTCTCTGCTCGTGCTCGTGCCGCTGATGGCGCCGACCTTGACGCTGACGCTCGGGCAGGAAGACATGGGCGCGGCGTCCACGTCCACCACTCAACGCCGCGCCTTCGACTTGATCTCGGCCGGCCTCGGCCCCGGCGCCAACGGCCGCCTCTTCATCGCCGCCGAGTTCGAACCGGCCGCTGCGCCGAGCGCCGCCTACACGCGCCAGCGCGACGAGGCGGAGCGGCTGAAGCGCCGCCTCGAGGCCGGCCAGCGGAGCCTCGAGAAGAAGGCGGCGAAGCTGAAGAAGCGTCGCGCCGCCCTCGAGGCCGAGCAGGCCGGCCTGAAGGCGCAGGCGGCCGCGCTGCAGATCCAGAAGAGCGCGCTGCAGGCTCAGGCGGCGGCCTTGCAGCAGCAGCAGTCGCAGCTGCTCTACCAGAAGTCACAGCTGACCGCCGAGAAGGCGCGCCTGACGGCCAAGGCGGAGGCGTTGGCCGCGCAGGGTCAGGCGCTCGCCGCGCGGATCGCCACGGTGCAGCAGCAGATCGCCGCCTCGCAGGATCCGGCCGAGATTGCGCGGCTGCGCGCCGAGCTCATCGTTCTGGCAGGGCAGGCGCAGGCGGTGCAGGCGCAGGCCGCCGCCCTGCAGAAGGAGGCCGCGCCGCTGCTCCGGCAGGCGAAGCAGCTCGAGTCCGAGGGCCGCGCCCTCATGGCGCAGGCCGCGGCGCTCAGCTCGCAGGGCGCGGTGCTCCAGGCCCAGGCCGACCGGCTGGCGGCGCAGGGCGCTTCCCTCAAGAAGCAGGCCCAGGCGCTCGAACGCCAGGCAGTGCGCCTCAAGAAGGAGAAGCGCCGGCTCGAGAGGGACGTGAAGCGGGCGCGCGCCCTCAAAGCCGAGCTCACAAAGGTCCTCACGAAGGCCGGCGGGGAGCCTCGCGCCACCGACCCTCGCGTGGTGCGACTGCAGGATGCGTTGGTGCGAACGAGCGGCGTGGCCTCCGTGGCGCCGCCCCTGGTCAACAAGACCGGCAGCGCGGCCGTGCTCTCGATCGCGGCCACGACGCGCCCGGCCGATCCCGTGACCGCCGACCTTGTGCAGCGGCTGCGCGACACCGTCATCCCCGCGGCCACGAGCGGCGATGGGGTGACTGCCTACGTGGGCGGCGTCACCGCGGCCTTTGACGACTTGGCGGCGCTCATCTCCCAGCGCTTGCCGCTGGTCATCGGCACGGTGCTCGCGCTGAGCTTCCTCATCCTCCTCGCGGCGTTCCGCTCGCTGCTCGTGCCCCTCAAGGCGATCCTCTGCAACCTGCTCGCCGTCGGCGCCGCTTTCGGCGTGCTCACCGCCGTCTTCCAGTGGGGCTGGGGGCTCGGCCTCGTGGGGCTTTCGAATCCCTACGGGACCGTACCGATCGCGAGCTACGTGCCGCTGCTGATGTTCGCCGTGCTCTTCGGGATGTCCACCGACTACGAGGTGTTCCTCATCAGCCAGATATTTCAGGCGCACGCGGCTGGCCAGGGGTCATTCGAGGCGGTGCGGACCGGCGTCGGCACGAGCGCCCGGGTCATCACGGCCGCGGCCGCCATCATGATCGTGGTCTTCGCCAGCTTCATCCTGGTCGGCGACCCCGTCATCAAGCAGTTCGGCGTCGGCCTGTCGATCGCCATCCTCCTGGACGCGACGATCGTCCGCATGGTGATCGTGCCGGCCACCATGGTGCTCCTCGGCGAGTGGAACTGGTACCTGCCGCGGTGGCTCCAGTGGCTGCCGCGGATCGATCTGCCCGAGGAGCGGGCCGGGTCGGGGGCGGACGTCGCGGTCGTTCCCGCCGCCGACTGACGGCGCCGGCCGCGGGCGCTGCAGAAGCCGCGTCGGCGCCGGCCGCGCCCGCCGGCGATCCCGCGGCCTCCTAATCGGCGCCGCCTCCGCCCCCGCCGCCTCCACCTCCGCCGCCGCCGGAGAAGCCGCTGCCGCTCGACGAGCTCCCGCCGCCGCTTCCGCTGCCCGACGAGGGGGGAGAGGCGGCCACGACGGCGGCGCTCAGGCCGCCGGTGAACGAGGACACGGCGCCGGAGAAGCCGCCGAAGGCGGCCGCCTGCGCCGGCGCCGCGAACGAGAACGTGTCGTGGAAGGCGGCGTCCTCCATCACCTGCGGCACGCGCACCTGCATCTGCCGAATCACGTCGTCGGCGATGCCGAAGACGACCGCCATCACCAGGTACCGCTCCCAGAGCACGACCGCCTCCGCCGGCTTTTCGTCGAGGCGGCCGAAGTCGCGCAGGTAGCGATAGAGCGCCCGGTACCGCGCGTACAGCTCGGCCGCCTCGCGCGAGCGGCGCCGCATCACCGGCGACAGGAACGTGAGCACGATGCACGCCGCCTCCGGCGCCAGCATCCACCACTGCCCGCTCACGAGGAGCACGACCCAGACGATGACGGCGGCGAGCCCCGTGGCCAGGCCGGCGCGCCATGCCGCCCGCCCGCCGTCCTTCTCCACGAAGCCGAGGGTTCGCGCCCGCGTCTCCACCCCTCCCCGCCAGCGGGAGATCCCCGCGGCGAACCGCGTCGGATGCTGTTTCGCCCACTTCCGCATCTCCGTCATGGTGAGCGAGTCGCCGCTCGCGACCTCGTGGAAGAGGAGCTGCACGAGGGGCCGCGTCAGCTCGTCGATGCCGGCGAGCTTCTCGCGGCGCGGCGCGAGGCGGAAGCCGCGCGCCGGCGGGGCGGAAGGCCTCTCCCCGGCGCCCTTCCCGCCCCCCTCATCCTCGTCCGGCTCGATGCGCAGCACGCCCTTCACGGCGAGGTCCAGCAGGGTCGCCGAGAGGTCGGCGTCGGTGACCGTGCCCATGCGCCACAGCGCGCCCACCAGCGCCGGCGGCAGGTCGTCGGGTACCTCGCGCAGGTAGCGCGCGCGGAAGCGCGGGCGGTGCTCCCGCCCCGAGCGGAAGAAGAGCGTGAACCATACCGCCAGGGCCGCGGCGGTCGCGGCCCCGGTGAGCGCCCAGGCGATGCGCTCGTTCCGCCGCGCGGCCGCGACTTGCGCTCGCGCTTGCGCGCGCTCTTCGTTGGCCCGCGCGGCCAGCCTCTGCTCGGTCCCCAGCCGGATGGCGACGACGTCGATGGTCGTTGCCGGCATCTCCGATAGCAGGTCCGGCGGGAAGAGCGCGTGCACCTCGACGCTCGTCAGCGCCGGCAGATCGTCCACGGCCAGCGTCACGGAGCCGTCGTCCAGTACGCGGAGCACGCCGCTCAGCGGACCGTGCCCCCAAGCCTTGACGCCGGCCCTCGGGGTCGCCCGCGGCAGCGTGACCACGGCGCGCACGCGCCCGATCGGCACATCCCAGCCACCACCCACCAGTTGCCACTCGAGCTCCCCGGCGTCCTTCCAGCGCTCGGCGGCATTGGTGGTCCGCCAACGATAGGTGAACGCCGCCGAGAGGTCGTTCAGGTCGGCGAACGCCTCGATGCGCACCACGAAGCCCACATACGGAAACGCGCCCGTGGTGACCCGGTAGTAGCCGGCCGGCCGGTCCTCGGGAGCGAGCGACGACCACGGCGAGGGCGTGGCATCCTGCTGAGGCGACACGGCCCGCGGCTCGCCGGCGGCCGGCGTCCAGCCGGACGGCAGCCGCTTCAGGGGTCCGTCCGGCCCATCGACGCCCAGGACGGTGATCGGGTAGCCCTCCCACGGGATGTCGCGGTAGACGCGCGTGTACGGCCCGTGGAAGGCGTAGGAGAAGCGCTCCGTCGCGTGCAGCGCCCCGTCGGCGCGCACGGCGGCGCGGATGTCCACAGAGTCGATGGTGTAGCTCTTGCGCATCGACGGGACGATCCACAGGAAGGTCACGGCGAGGCACAGGGCGATCGCCGCCAGAACCACGAGCGTCCACGTGAGACACCCCCAGCCGGACCTGCTGCCGCGCACGTCGCCTCCCGAAAGTCCCGGGGCGCTCCCGCGCCCTTCGCACGGATCCTCCCCGGTCGCTATGGTACCGCAGTGTCCCGGCCTTGGCAGGATGGAGACTACGGCGACCACCCTCGGACGTCGCGCCGCGGGCCTGATGCTCGCAGAGTGGAGTCAGCCGCCGGTCACCAGGCTCTGCTGTGCGGTCGCGCCGTTGCATCCGCGAAGCGCGTGCAGATCCCGACGGGCCCCGGAACGGGGATGGGCCGCGACGACTATGGATCAGTCGTCGCGGCCCATGTGGGGCCAGCGGCTCCCGGGTGAGGAGGTAGAACACCCGGGCAGGTGGGACGCAGACTCGGTGGGGGCGCACCGTACATCAGTCTCGTCCCGACGGCCGGGGGGACAACCGTCTTTGCCGTCGTATGGCTTGATGAGTAGTGTGCCCTGCGAAGATGAGCTGCGTGTTGCGTGAGCGTTGCGTCGTGTTGTGTGCGGGCGGGGTGCCGCGCCGCGAGCCTTCCTGGCGAGCGCCGCCACACTCGAGCGGCTGGAGTCCGTCGACCTTCGATCGTCCCGCGAGGCATCAGCCGATCGTATCGATCCTGCAGGAGCCGCCGGGCCCGGCGAGCACGAGCAGGGCGTCGTCGACCTCGATGCGCACGCCTTCGCCGGGCATCACCACATCGTTGCCGCGCAGCAGCGCCACCGGGTAGCAGCCCTCCGGGATGCCGAGCTCGGCGAACGTCTTGCCGGCCAGCCTGCCGTCGGCGGTCGCCGTGATCGCCGTGAGCGTGACCTCGCCCTCGCGCAGGTCGAGCAGGCGCACGAGGTCGGTGAGCGTCGCCTCTTCCTCGATGAGGCGGGCGACGATCTGCGCGGAGTCGAGCGCCACATCGACGCCCCAGCTGCGGTTGTAGAGCCAGCGGTTGAGCGGGTTGCGCACCGCGCCGATGACCTTCTTGACCTTGTATTCGTTCTTGGCGAGCAGACAGCCGACGAGGTTGTCTTCGTCGTCGCCGGTGGCGGCCACAAAGACGTCGGCGCGGTCTATCCCCGCCTCCAGGAGGATCGCCGGTTCGTCGATGTCGCCGCGCAGGACGCGCACGCTTTCATTGCCCCGGAACTCCTCGCTGACCGTCTCGCAGCGCTCGCGGCTCTGCTCGACGATGGTGACGTCGTGCTTCTCGCCGACGTAATGGGCGACCCGGCGCCCCAGCGTGCCTGCACCCGCGACGATGACCTTCATGCTTTCCATCCCATCATCCGCTGGAACAGCTCGACCGAGGTCTGATGGACGAGCGCGTACACCTGATCTTCTTCCTCGAACACCGTGCCGGACACGGGCAGCATGCTCCTGCCCATGCGCACGATCAGGCCCACGCGGATCTCCCCCGGCACGCGCAGATCGGTGACCGGCTTGCCCACGAGGTGCCGGGGGATGACCGCCGCGATCATCTCGACCTCGCCGTTGCCGAAGGTCCGTTCGCGCTCGATGTCGCCGCTCACCAGATACTCGATGATCCGGCCGGCGCTCCACGCCGTGGGGGCGAACGTCTGGATCCCGTAGCGCCGGTAGATCTCGGCGCGCCGCGGGTCGTACATGCGGCTCACCACGTGGGGGACCCGGTACACCTCTTTGGCGATCCGCGCCGTGACGGCGTTGGTGTTGTCGCCGGAGGTGGCCGCCACCAGGGCGTCGGCCTCGGAGACGCCGGCCTGCTCCAGCGCGCGCTTGTCGAAGGCGTAGCCGACGACCGTGGTTCCGGCGAACCCGGCGGGCAGCAGGCGAAGGGCGTCGGCGTCTCTGTCGACGACGACGACGTCGTGGCCCTGGCGGGCCATGCCGGCCGCGGTGAAGGCCCCCACGCGTCCGCATCCGACGATGATCACCTTCATGAGGCGGACTCCTTCTCGGTAGCGGTGACTGCGGCCGCGGCGACCCGCACGTCTCTGCGGCGCATGAACCATTTTCTCGCTTCTTCGGCGAAGAACAAGGTGACCATGGCGCCCACCAGGAACGCCCAGTCGGCGAGCGTCAGCGGCGCGGTCTTGAAGATGCGCTGCAGGAACGGCACGTACGAGATGGCGCACATCAGCCCTACGGCGAACAGCTCGCCGAGGACCAGAAAGCGGTTTGTGAACACCCCGACCTTGAAGAGTGATTCGCGCTCGGTGCGGCAGCCGAAGCCGTTGGCGACCTGACCCATGACGATGGCCGCCTGCGTCATGGTGAGGGCCTCGCGGTAGTAGAGGTAGTACGGGCTGGACGGGTCCATCCAGCTGGCGTCCCCCCACTGCCAGCCGTGAGAAAGCAGCACGGTGAGGAAGCCGGTCACGGCGAACACCGACTGGATGGCGCCGATGAAGGCGACGCGGCCGAGCGTCGCCCGGCTCATGAGGCGCTCGCCGCGCGCCCGCGGCGGGTGCGCCATGACGTCGGCCTCGGGCTTCTCGGTGCCCAGCGCCAACCCGGGAAGCACGTCGGAGCCGAGGTCGATGATGAGCACCTGCAGGGCGCCGAGCGGCACGAGCCCGACGCCGGCGACCGTGGCGAACACGAAGGGGAACAGCTCGGCCATGTTGTGCGAGAAGACGTAGGTGACCATCTTCTTGACGTTGGCGTACACGCCGCGGCCCTGCTCGACGGCCTTGATGATGCTGGCGAAGCTGTCGTCCAGGAGGATCATCGTCGCGGCCTCGCGGGCGACGTCGGTGCCGCTGAGGCCCATGGCGATGCCGATGTCGGCCTTCTTGAGGGCCGGCGCATCGTTCACCCCGTCGCCGGTGACGGCGACGATCATCCCGAGGTCCTTGAGGGCGCTGACGACCTCCATCTTGTGCTCGGGCGCGACGCGCGCGAAGACCACGTCCTGATCCTTCGTGAGCTCATCCTTGAGGTCGTCCTCACTCATCTTCTCGAGATCGGCGCCGGTGATGACGCGCACGTGCTTGTCGCCGCGCACGATGCCGATACGGCGCGCGATCGCCTCGGCGGTCAGGCCGTAGTCGCCGGTGACCATGATGATGCGGATGCCGGCGCCGAGGGCCTCTTCGACCGCTGCGCTGACCTCGGGGCGCGGCGGGTCGATCATGCCGACGAGCCCGAGGAAGGTCAGGTCGGTCTCGACGGTGTCGGGCGTGTAGTCCATGAGCGCGCCCGGGAGGTCGCGCTCGCAGACGGCGAGCACGCGCAGGGCCTGGCGCGACATCTCGTCGTTCTGCGCCAGGATCTGCGCGCGGCGCTCGTCGCTCAGCGGGACGACGCCGCCGCCGAGCCACATGCGCGTGCAGCGGCCGATGGTCTCGGAGGGAGCGCCCTTGACGAAGGCGTGCTGGCCGTCGCCCTGGACATGGACCACCGACATGCGCTTGCGCACGCTCTCGAACGGCAGCTCGTAGATCCTGGGCCGTTCGATCAGCTCGGCCTGCAGGTCGAAGCCCGCCTTCCGCGCGGCGACCAGCAGGCAGCCCTCGGTGGTGTCGCCGATAACGCGCCAGCCCTTGTCGTCGCTCGGGGCCAGGACCCTGGCGTCGTTGCAGAAGGTCATGGCGCGCAGAAGAGGGTCGAGCCGGCGGCGCGCCTCGTCCCTGGGCAGGGTCGTGTCGCCCACCACGAAGTCGCCCTCCGGTGCGTACCCGGCGCCGATGACCTCCACATCCTCGCCGTCGGCCCAGATGACCTTCAGCGTCATCTCGGCCTTGGTGAGCGTGCCCGTCTTGTCGGTGGCGATGACGTTGGCCGAGCCCAGCGTCTCGACGCCCGCGAGGCTCTTGATGAGCGCCTTGGCCCTGGCCATGCGCTGGACGCCGACCGACAGGGCCACCGACAGCGTCGCCGGCAGGCCTTCGGGCACGAGGGCGACCATGACGCCGAGGGCGAACAGCAGGGAACCGACCCAGTCGAGCCCCATGATCTTGCCCATGAAGAAGAGGGCGACACCGCAGGCCAGAGCGATGATCGAGACCGTCCGCGCCATGTGGTCGATCTCGCGCATCAACGGCGACTTCTGTTCGGCGACACCGGCGGTCAGCGAATAGATCCGTCCGAACTCCGTGTTCAGGCCGGTCGCGTACACCACGGCGCGACCGGTCCCGGAGGCCACGCTCGTGCCCATGAACACGAGGTTGGGCATGTCGATCGCCGCGAGCTCCTCTTCGACGATCGAGTCGGCCGTTTTGCGCACCGCGTCCGACTCGCCGGTGAGGGCGATGTTGTTGGTCGAGAGCTCGTACTGGCGCACCACGCGCGCGTCGGCGC
>JBAXRL010000036.1:0-13310 GCA_037131205.1 Actinomycetes bacterium
ACGTTGCGCATCGTGCTGCGCAGGTCCTTCCAGGCGATGGCGAGGATGCGGCTCACAGCCGTCCTGCAGTCGGGTGCTCCTCCGGCGCACCCGACGATGACCCACCTGCGGCGGTCATTGTGCGGTGCACCTGCGGCGCCCCCCACGATGACTGGGCTGCGCTGGTCATTCGCGCAGCGCCCTGCCGGTGAGATGCAGAAACACCATCTCGAGGTTGGGCTCGGTGACGCTGACCTCGGTAATGCGCGCGCCGGCCGCGGCAGCCGTCTCGAAGAGCCGCGGCAGCACCTCGTTGGCGTCCTGCACGAGCAGCACCGCACGGTCCTCGTCGATCAACGCCTTGCTCACCCCGGGGACCTCCGCCCAGCGCGCCACCATCCCCGCCAGGGAGTGGTCGACGCTGAGCTCCACGTGAGCTTCTTCGCCGACGATCTTCACGAGCTCGTCGCTGGTCCCGACGGCGATCATCTTGCCGTGGTCGACGATGCCGATGCGGTCGCTGAGCTCCTGCGCCTCGGCCATGTAGTGGGTCGTGTACAGGATCGTCATGCCCTGGTCGCGGAGCGCGAGGATGCCGTCGAGGATCGCGCGCCGGCTCTGCGGGTCGATGCCCACGGTCGGTTCGTCCAGATACAGCACGCGCGGCTTGTGCAGCAGCGCCACGCCGATGTTGACGCGCCGCTTCATGCCGCCGCTGAACTTCTCTACGCGGTCCTTCTGGCGGTCGACGAGCGTGATGAGCTCGAGCACCTCGTTGACCCGGGTCTTCAGCGCCTCGCCCGCGAGGCCGTACATCTTGCCCCAGAAGATGAGATTCTCGCGGGCGCTCATGTCGGGGTACAGGGCGATGTCCTGGGGGACGACGCCAATCGCCTCCTTGACCGCCTGCGCGTCGGAGACTACAGAGTGGCCGTCCACCAGGGCGTCGCCGCCGCTGGGATGCAGCAGGCACGAGAGCATGGAGATGGTGGTGCTCTTGCCGGCGCCGTTGGGGCCGAGGAGGCTGAAGATCTCGCCCCTGGCGATGTCGAAGCTGACGCCGTCGACCGCCAGCACGCCTTTGGGCGGGTCGTACTGCTTGCGCAGCTCCTTGACCTCGACGATGCTCACCGGCCGACCCTCCCAGTACAGGACTCCTGCTGACGCCTGTTTATACACCGAAGGGCGGGTGGCGGTCACGCGCGCCGCGCGCACGTCGCAAGCAGGCGCGGGCGCGGCCCTGCGCGTGGCGCACCAGCGCACACGAGAAGCCGCGCCAGAGCCGTCTGCAAGAAGACTGTGCGCAAGAAGACTTGTTGTACACACAGTTTTCCTGTAGGTTCCGCTCGTGGACTTCCTCGACCGTCGCGAAGAGCTCGCCCTGTTCGAGGCCCGCTGGGCACAGGGCTCCGCGGAGCTCCTGGTCGTTTGGGGGCGCCGCCGGGTCGGCAAGACAGAGCTCCTGTCGCGCTTTGTCGAAGGCCGGCGCGGGCTGCTCTTCGAGGCGACCGCCGGGACGACCGCCGACCAGCTCGGCGACCTCACGCGCGTCCTCGCCGAGACCACCGACGACGCGCTGCTGCGCGCGCAGCCGCTGACTTCCTGGCCCGCCGCCCTGGTCGCCATCGAGCGTTTCGCGAACGAGCGCTGCGCAGTTGTCCTGGACGAGCTCCAGTACCTCGCCCAGGCCGACCCCGGACTCCCGTCGCTGCTCGCGCGCTGGTGGCGCGAGACGGGACGCCACCTGCCGCTCATGCTCTTCCTCTCGGGCAGCGAGATCTCATTCTTCGAGCGCGATGTGCTGGGGCATGGCTCGGCGCTCTTCGGCCGGCGCACAGGGCAGGTGCAGGTGGCGCCGTTCGGCTACCGCGAAGCCGCGCTGTTCGTCCCCGAGTGGACGCTTGAAGACAGAGTGCGGGCGTACGCCGTGTGGGGCGGGATGCCGTACTACCTCTCACAGCTCGATGTCGGCGCATCCCTGGCCGAGAACATCCTCCGGACCACTCTCTCGCGCGACGGCGTGCTGCGCGAGGAGGCGCGCCTGCTGCTCTTTCAGGAGCTCGCGGAGCCGCGCCTGCACTTCTCGGTGCTCCGCGCGCTGGCCGGCGGCGACACGCGCGTGAGCCAGATCGCCAACCGCATCGGCAGCGACGCCTCGACGGTCAGCCGCGTGCTCGATGCGCTGGCGTCGCTGCTGCTCGTGCAACGCGTCGTCCCCGTCACCGCGACGCTGCCCGGACGCACCCGCCGGACCTCCTGGGAGATCCTCGATCCGTACCTGCGCTTCTGGTTCCGTTTCGTGTTTCCGTTCGAGGAGCGTCTGGTGCGCCCCGAGGGCCGGCGCCGGCACATGGAGCAGACGGTCGTGCCGGCGCTCGACGCCTTCGTGTCGCGGCCTGTCTTCGAGCACATCGCCCAGGACCATCTGCGCGCCCAGGGCGTCGGCGCCACGGTCGGATCCTGGTGGGGCAAGGTCCCGACGGGGGAAGGGCGCCTCACCGAGACCCGCGGGGTGGACGCCGTCGCGTTGCGCGAGGACGGCAGCGTTGCCGCCCTGGGATCGTGCAAGTGGACGCGCGAACCCATGGGCCTCGCCGAGGAGAGCCTTCTGGCTCGGCTCGAGCCGTTCGTGAGCCCTGGAGCCCACGGTCCTCCGCCGGCCCACTACTTCTTCTCGCGAGCGGGGTTCGACGAAGGCCTGCGCAGCTTGGCCGCAACACAGCCCGAGCGGTATATCCTCGTCGGGCTCGACGAGCTGTACGCATGACTCAGCGCTTTCGCTGAGCCTTCGGCGTCGGATCCCTGGAAGGAGAGTGCGCCCGGGCCGGGGGCCACGCCATCACCCGGGAAGGATGCCTCGGGGCGCGGTCAGGAGACCCGGACGGAGCGCGTCAGCTGAGAGCCGGCAGCGGCCCGAGCGGGCGCATGACGCACACGGGTGTCTGCTCCGTCCCCTGGCCCAGGGGGTTGTCGCGCATCAGGACGCCGACGAGCTCGCGGTCTGTGCCCGGGGAGGCGCCGAGAACGGTGACCGCGAGGTCGCTGGCGTCGATGACGGCCACGTGCACCGGGCCGCCCGCCGCCTCGCTGAGGGCGCCGCTGACGGTCGCGGCGACGCCGTCCGGGTCGGAGGGGCCGAGGCTGGCGGAGGTGTTGTGAGGCGGCAGCCGGTTGTACGCCGGGCCGTCGATCGCCTCCACCTCGCGGCCGGCGACGAGATAGAAGATGCCCTTCTGACGGACCAGGCGCCCGGCCGCGCCCGCGATCGCCGCGGCAACGATGCGCGGCGCCCCTACTTGATCGATGGCGAGCTGCATCGTCTGCGGCGTGCCCAGACCGATGCCGTGCGGCGTCTTGGTCACGGCGTTGCCGAGCTTGGTGGCGAGCCAGGTGGGGTGGATCTCGTCGATGGGAAAGCTGCGGCCCTGGGCGGCGGAGACGGCGTTTTCGGCCAGGGCGACGATGTCGCCGGGCTTCACGTGAGCGGCCACGTACTCACGGCACACCTCGGCGAGGTCGTCGTCGCGCGAGACCACACTGGTCTTGATGGGCAGGCGCGCGAAGACGTACCCGCGCGTGGCCGCGAACAGGTGCTTGCTGGGGTGAGGCTTGTACGCGGTCAGCAGGCGCCGCGCCTCGGCCGTGGCGGCCGCGGCGACCCGGCCGCCGGCGGCGGCCAGCAGCGCCGGCACGCGCGGGTCGCCGGCCTCGGCCATCGTGCCGCGGGGTTTGGGCCCGATCTCGGCCGGCGCCGTGAGGGCCGCCTCGATGTCGGCGTCCTCCAGCACCACGCCGCGGTCGCAGAGCTCGCGCAGCCAGAGCTCGACGTTGGCGGTCCGCCAGAAGAACGGCGACTCCTCGACCTTGCCGCGGCAGCACTCGCGAAACGCGGCGACGACCGCGGCGCCGTCCCAATACGGCCGCGACTGGAAGGTCGGCGACTGATAGAGACCCGTGAAGGCCGCCCGGCGCGCCTTGATCCAGCGCATCTCCGGGGTGGTGAACCCGACCTTCCAGCGCCGCAGGCGGATCTTCTCGGGGAGGGTTCCCATGAGCCCGGCGCGCAGGATCCAGCGGCTCCATCCGTCGCGGATGATGGCGTCGTCGGGCAAGGTGAGCAGGTAGTCGACAAACTCCTGGTCGAGATACGGCAGCCGCGATTCGACGCTGAACGCCATGGCGTTGCGATCCTCGTAGCGCAGCAGGCAGGGGAGGCAGTAGATCAGCAGGTCCTGCAGCAGACGCTCCTTGAGCTGCGTCCGCGAAACGCCGGCCCCGGGGTCTGTGACGCGGCTCAAGAAGCTGGGCTTGAGCAGCCCGCGCGTGGCGAGGCGCTTGCTCCGCTGGGAGATCCTGCGGCGGACCAGCGGCCACAGGACGTCGCGCGACTTCGCGGTCTCGCGACGCAGCTCGGCGTAGCGGCCCTCCTTGCGAAGCTGCCGCAGATAGACGAGCTGGTAGGGCACGTAGCCGGCCAGCAGCTCGTCGCCGCCCTGGCCGTCGAGCAGCACCGTCACCTGCTCGCGGGCGGAGCGCATGACGCACCACTGCGCGTACGGACCAGTGCTGACGAAGGGCTCTTCCTGGTGCCAGATGAGCTCGCGCAGCTCGTCGATGAACTCCGCCGACCTGGGGTTGGTGTAGGTGGTGTCGGCGCCGGTGCTCTCGACAGCGACCTCGATGTAGTCGCGCTCGTCGATGGGATCGCCGTCGAACACGGCGCTGAAGGTCTTGAGCCGGCCGCGCAGGGAGGCTGCGTCCGGGGCGTTCTCCTGCAGCAGCTCGCTCATGAAGGCGACGATGGACGTGGAGTCGAGACCGCCCGAAAGACACGAGCCGACAGGCACTTCGGACACGAGCCGCCGCTCGACGCTGGTGCGAAAGAGGCGGCGGAAAAGGGCTGGGTCGGGGCGCCCGTCGGTGCGCAGCTCGGGCGTCCAGTACGGCGTGCTCGCCAGCGGCGCGCTGAGCAGGCCGGGGCCCGCGCCGTCGCCGGAGGCGGCCGGCGCGCTCGCGGGCTCCATGGGCGCGCCGAGCGGGATCTCCATCCAGGTGGCCGCCGGCACGTGGTAGACGCCGGCGAACATCGTCTCCTCGCGGTGGTCGTGCAGGCCGTGCTGGAGGAACTCGTACACCATCTGGTCGTCCGGCGTCGCCGTGAGGTCGCGGTCCTGCAGCAGCGCCTTGATCTCGCTGGCAAAGAGCAGCCGGCCCGTCCGCGGCGAGCGTGCGTAGAACAGCGGCTTGATGCCGAAATGATCGCGGTTGAAGACGAGCTTGCCGTCGCCCTCGCGCAGGTCGGCGAGGGCGAACGCCCACATGCCGTTGAAGCGCGCCGCGCAGCCCGGCCCCCACTCCTCGTAGGCGTGGACGATGACCTCACTGTCGCTGCTGGTGCGAAAGACGTGCCCGGCGGCCTCGAGCTCGGCGTGCAGCTCGCGGTAGTTGTACACCTCGCCGTTGTAGACCAGCCAGATGGTCTCGTCCTCGTTGGCGATGGGCTGGTGCCCGCCTTCGCGGTCGATGATGCTGAGGCGCCGGTGGCCGAGACTGACGGCGGGACGCTCGAACGAGCCGGCGTCGTCGGGGCCGCGGTGCACGAGGGCGGCGGCCATGCGCCCGAGGAGCTGGCGGTCGGGCGGACCGGCGAAACCGAAGATGCCACACATGCGCGGGGGTTCTCCTGAGGCGAGTGATCGGCTGGCGCGGAGCCGCTGACGGCCGCCGCGCCGGTCAACACTACCACAGGCCCTGGGGACGACCGACCCGCGCAAAGACGTGCGGAGAGCCCCGCGCCAAGCCCGCCGGCGGCGCTGCGCCGCGCCGGCGTCGGCGCGCGATCAGCCTGCCATCGACCCGCGGTTCCCGGGGTGCGCCATGCAGTAGTCGTCTGTGCGCACCAGCGGGAACGTGGCCACTGCGGGGTGGGCGCCGTACGGCAGATCGCGGCTCGGGCCGCGAAAGTACTTCTCCGCCTGCAAGGCGACCGGCGGCGCCGACCGGCAGGTCCCTGCTCCACCCTCGCCCGGCAACTCCGCGAACGCCGGGCACGTACTGCAGCGCTGCACGCCGTCCTCGTCCATTTGGCCTCCTCGACGGTCTGGCCGGTGCGCGCGCGGCGTGAAACCCTGCCGCGCGCACCGGTGCTGGCACAGTAGTTCACCCAGCGGGCTTCGGCTCCTGCATCGGCCGTGAGGCAGGGCCACGCCGTTGCCTCTCAGCGACGGCGCCCGCTACACTCCCGGTTCACCCTGTGGAGCGTGGCGCCAGGAGGTGGCCGCATGGCTTGCGACGTGGATCCTCTGCGCAGTGTCCGCCAGATCGACTACGCGTGGATCGAGCTGCCCGACGGCGCGCGGCTCGCGGCGCGCATCTGGCTGCCCGACGACGCGGCCGACGAACCCGTGCCCGGCATCCTCGAAGCGGTACCGTACCGGCTCAGCGACGGCATGGCGCCGCGCGACGTCCTCATCCACCCCTGGTGGGCGGCGCGTGGCTACGCGTGCGTACGCCTCGACCTGCGCGGCAGCGGCGAGTCGGACGGCGTCCTCGAGGACGAGTACGCGCCTCAGGAGCAGGAGGACCTCCTCGAAGTCATCGCCTGGATCGCCCGGCAGCCGTGGTGCAGCGGCGTCGTCGGCATGACGGGCATCTCGTGGGGTGGCTTCAACAGCCTCCAGATGGCCGCCCGCCGCCCGCCGGCCCTGAAGGCGATCATCACGCTCATGAGCACCGACGACCGCTACGCCGACGACGTGCACTACAAGGGCGGCTGCCTGATGGGCACCGACCTCCTGCACTGGAGCTCGACCATGTTGCACTGGCAGTGCCAGCCGCCGCACGAGGTCGCGATGGGCGAGCGCTGGCGCGACCTCTGGCGGCTGCGGCTGGAGAGCAGCGAGCCCTGGGTCCACACCTGGCTCGCGCACCAGCGCCGCGACGACTACTGGAAGCACGGCTCCGTGTGCGAGGACTACGCCGCCATCGAGGCGCCCGTGTACGCCGTCGGGGGCTGGGCCGACGGCTACACCAACGCCGTGCCGCGGCTCCTCGAAGGCCTGCGCGGACCGCGCAAGGGCCTCATCGGCCCGTGGGGGCACGGCTTTCCTCACACGGCGGCGCCCGGGCCCGCCATCGGCTTTCTGCAGGAGTCCCTGCGCTGGTGGGACCACTGGCTCAAGGGCCGGGACACGGGCGTCATGGACGAGCCGATGCTGCGCGTCTGGATGCAGGAGTCCACGGCGCCGAGCGGGCAGGTCGCCGACAGACCCGGACGCTGGGTGGCCGAGGACCGCTGGCCGTCGCCGCGGATAGAGTCGCGAATCTGGCGCATGGATGCGGACGGCGTGCTGCGCGACGCCGCAGGCGCTTCGCGCCCCGATGCCGAAGCGGCCGCCGCCCACGGCGCGGACGGCGGCGGCCGCCTGCGCATCCGCGGCTCACAGCTCTGCGGAGTCGATGCCGGCGCGTGGTGCGCCGAGGGCCAGCCCAGCGACATGGCCCCCGACCAGAGAGCGGCCGAAGGGCAGTCGCTGTGCTTCACCTCGGCGCCGCTCGTCGAGCGGCTCGAGATCCTCGGCCACCCCGCGGTGGAGCTGAGGTTCGCCGCGGACCGGCCCTTGGCCCTGGTCGCGGCGCGCCTCGACGACGTCTTTCCGGACGGCGTCTCAACGCTGGTCGCCCAGCAGGTCCTCAACCTGACGCATCGGGGCGGTCACGAGCGCCCCGAAGCCCTCGAGCCCGGGCGCGAGCACACCGTCGCGGCGCGCCTCGACGCCATCGCCCACGCCTTCCCGGCCGGGCATCGCCTGCGCGTCGCCGTCTCGCCCACCTACTGGCCGCTGGCATGGCCGTCGCCCGAGCCCGTCGAGCTGACGCTGGTCGGCGGAGAGTGCCGGCTCGAGCTGCCGGCGCGGCCGCCGCGCCCCGAGGACGACGAGCCGCCGGCCTTCGACGCGCCGCTGGTCCCGCCCAGCCTCGGCGAACGGACGGTCGGCGGCGGGCCCGGCGACCGCCGCTACCTGCGCGACCTCGCCGACGACAGCGTCTCGTGGACGTACCACTACGTCGATGGCGGCAACGTCGTCATGCCCAACGGGTGGGAGAGCGAGGAGTGGAACACCGTCACGTACGACGTGCGCGAAGGCGACCCGTTGTCCGCCGCGGTCCGCGTGCGCGTGGAGAGCGTCTTGCGCCGCGGCGACCAGGGCCGTTTCCACATCGTCACCGTGGGGCAGATGACCTGCGACGCGCACACCTTCTTCGTCGAAGACGAGGTGCGCGTCACCGAGGGCGAAGATGGTGATGAGCGGGAGGTCTTCGCCAGGACCTGGCGTCATGAGGCGCCGCGAGACTTCGTCTGACGCGCGGCGCGGAATCGGCATGGCGCGGAGAAGCGAGGAGGGACTCATGTACTTCGGGGCGCACGTCAAGTCGTCCGGCGGCGTCTGGCACGCGATACTGAACGGCGTGGGCGTCGGCGGCGAAGCCGTCCAGTTCTTCGCCGGCAACCCGCGCACCTGGGCGCCGAAGGTGTACGAAGGCCAGGACGCCGCGAACTTCCTTGATGTACGCGCCGCGTCCCCCATCAGCTTCGTCGTCATCCACACGAGCTACCTGATCAACCTGGCGAGCGCCAGGGAGGACTTCTACGAGAAGTCCGTGACGTCGCTGCTGGGCGCCGTGGCCGCGGCTGATCAGCTCGGCGCGGAGGCCATTGTCACGCACGTCGGCTCGCACCAGGGCGCGGGCTTCGACGTGGGCCTCGCGCGCGTGCAGGCCGCCCTCCGGCGAACCCTGGCAGAGAGCGAGGGCTCGCCGGTGCGCATCCTGCTCGAGAACACGGCCGGGGCGGGCGGCACCATGGGCGTCGACTTCGACGAGCTCGGCGCCATGATCCGCGCCGCCGACGAGCACCCGCGGCTGGGCCTCTGCCTTGATACCGCGCACGTCTTCGAGGCCGGGTTCGACATCCGCACGGCCGCGGGGCTGGACGAGACGCTGGCGCGCCTCGACGCCGCCTGCGGCCTCGAGCGCCTCGTGATGCTGCATCTCAACGACTCCAGGACGCCCCTCGGCTCGAACCGCGACCGCCACGAGAACATCGGCGACGGCGAGATCGGGCGTGAGGGCTTCCGGGCGATCGTCAACCACCCGGCCTTCGCCGACGTACCCGGCATCCTTGAGGTGCCCGGCTTCGACGGTGAAGGCCCCGACGCGCGCAACGTCTGGATCCTGCGGGAGCTGATGGAGGAGAGCTGGTGAACGAGCGCATCGTCACGGTCGCGTCGACCGCCGACATCGTCCTCGCCACGACGCGGCGCGCCGCGGGTATACTGCCGGTGCGCCGCGCCGCGGCGCCCCCGACCCGGATCGCGAGGTGACGCCATGGAGCTCGTGCCTGTGACCACTGTCGGCGACGCAGGTCTCGCCAACCTCGTCAAAGGCGTCCTCGAGCAGGCCGGCATCGAAGCCGTGATCGGCGGCACCGGCACCGAGGACGTGTACCCCACGCCCATGGTGAACCCGTATCACATCCTGGTGCGCGAGGAGGATGCGGACCGCGCCCGCGAAGTGCTCGCGCAGTACGACGCCGCGCCGGACGATGGGGACGACGCAGACGACGAGGACGACGCAGACGACGAGGAGTAGTCGGGCCGGTTCTGCTATCATGTGCCTTCTTGCAGCACTTTTCCGGCCCCGAGGGGCTGCACTCACACGGGAGTGACGATGTTTGGACGCATCTTCGGCCACGGCAAGGACGAGCAGGACCAGGCGGTCTGCGCCGAATGCGGGCGCACGCTCCTCGCCGGCGAACGCACCCAGAAAGTGGTCGGCGCCGACGGCGCGGAACTGCTCATCTGCTCGCTCTGCGGGCAATCGCCCGGCCTGAGCGGGGCTGAGCCTGTGGCCGCCGGCCCCATGCCGGCCAACAACGGGCGCGTGCGCGAGTCGCGCGAGGAGGTGCGGGAGCCGCGCGCCGAGGCGCGCGATCCCCGCGGCGAGAGCGACGCCTTCTGGAAGGCGCTCAAAGAAAAGGACGCCGAGATCGAGCGCCTGCAGGCGCGGCTCGCGCGCGTCGAGGCCGAAAAGCAGGAGCTCGCCGGCCGGCTGGCGGGCGCGCAAGGCGCGCCTGTGCCGACCGAGCCGCTCATCCTGTCGGCCGCGGGTCCCGCGATCGCCGCGGCAGCCGTCACCTCACCGCCGACCGGCGACTCGTCCGAGCCCGGCGAGCGCACCTGGGGCGAGACGCCCGCCGAGTTCGCCGCCGAGCTGACGGCGTTGCGCGACGAAACGGCGGCCGCCTCGCCGCCGCCGGCCGAAGTTCCGCCGCTCGAGGCGCCGCCGCTCGAGGCGCAGCGGCGCGAGGCGCCGGCCGTGGTGTTCGAAGACACCCAGCCGCTCCCGGCCATCACCGACGAGCAGATCGCGGAGTCCGCGGCCGCGCACACGCCGGCCGCCGGCGCGGAACCGGCCGGCGACCCCGAGACGACTCTCAGCCCGGAGCCGCAGCCGGCGCTCACCGCGCCGGCCGCAGCCGCGGTCTCGTCGATCGCCGCGGAGACGGCGGCCCTGGTGGCCCAGGCCCCGGCGGAGCCCGCGGCGCGCGTCGCCGCGACACCCGCGGTCGCCGCCGGACCGGACGCCGCGCCCGCCGCGGAGCCGCCCGCGCCCGCGCCGACGGCGGCGGAGCTCGAAGTCGAGGCGGCCTCTCTTACCCTCCTGCAGCGCGGCGTCGACCTTCTGAACGTCAGCCGCGTCCCACAGAAGATCGTGGAGACCAACGCACAGCTCGGCATGCCGTCAGTGCACGTCGGTTTGGACGCGGGCGCCACGGCCATCACGTTCATGTGGTCGATGGGCTGGTACCGTTTCCACGTCGACTCCGAAAGCGGCGACGTGCGCATGGTCGACCGCGGCTACGACGAGCTCAGCGACCTGCGGCCCAATGCCGGCGTGCGCGGCGATGGCACTGTGCAGCTCGCCGCGGCGCAGATCAGCCGCGCCGCCGCGGCGCGCTCCCAGCCCGAGCAGCAGCCGGCGCCTCAGTCCGCCGGCCCGCAGGCGGCTCCCGCGGCTACCGAGCCCGAGCCGCCCAGCGTGGCGGCGCAGAAGCCGCCCGAGATCCTCAGCAAGTCGCTGCTCGGGCAGCGCAGCGACGACGAGGCCGCTTCCTGGGAGAAGACGCAGTCCCGCGACTTCGACTGGGACCGCTGAGAGGCCCGCAGGCCTGAAGGGCCGGGGGGCGCCTCTCGGCGCCCCCCGGCCCTTCGTCATTGCCGGGCCGCCGCGCGCGGCGGCCTTTCACGTCCCTCTCAGAAGCTCAGCCCGGAGCCGCTGCCGCCCATCATGCCCCCGAGCACCTCGTTCATGAGCGTGTCGAAGGGCAGCGCCTTGGCCGGCGGCGTGACCGTGACCGGCTGATCGAAGTCGGCCATCGTCATGCTCATCTTCATGGTCATGCCGTCGACGCCCTCCATGCCCTCCTGGCCCCTGGTGGCCAGCTCGGCGGCAAACTCCGCCTTGCGCATCAGCATGTCGTCGATGCCGATCCAGTAATCCACCGTGACGTTCTTGAGGCTCTTCTTGAGCACTTCGACCTGCTTCCTGTTCTGCGCCAGACCCTGCTCGAGCTGCTTGGCCGTGCCTGGGTCGCCGAGCTTGTCCAGCAGGCTCGGATCGTTCATCGCCTTGGTGAGGTCCGCGGCGAGCTTGGCCGGGTCGGCCGTGGCCCTCACGTGATAGACCTGCGTGCCGGCCATGTCCTCGGCGCCGACCATCTCATAGTTCGTCCCCCAGGCGGACGGGTCGAGGCCCAGGCTCTTGAGCTGCTCGGTGGGCGCGGCGCCGGTCTTGGCCTGGTCGCTCAGGCTCTTCGAGTTCTTCTGGTCCACCACGTACCACTTGCCCTCGTACTCCACCCATGCCTTGTCGCCCTGCGCCATCAGCCCGAACTCCAGGGTCTGCCCGGCGAGGCCCACGCTCAGCTTCATGTCGGCGGCCATAGGGTCGGTGGCGCTCTTGCCCTCCGCGTGCATCGAGACGCCCTGAGTGAGCAGCGCCTTCTGCGTGGGGTCGGTCATCTTGTTCGGGTCGCCCTGGACCTCGAGGCCCATGTCGGCGGTGAACGAGGCGCTCTTCACCTGCGCCATCTTGGCTTCGCTGTCTTTGACGACCTGGTCGGCGGACACGCTCGCGGCGACGGCCGTGGCGCCCGGAGAGCCGCCCGACGCCGCCTTGTCGCCCCCGCAGCCGGCGGCCGCGAGCAGGGCCACCGCGAGCACCAGGACCAGCACCATCCACATTGACACGTACTTGCGACGCATGAGTCTGCCTCCCTCTGGCGTGATCGGACCCCGGCGCCCGCCCCGCGGGGCGCCACGTTGCTCTACCGACTCGTAGGGGCTCCTCCTGTGCAGAGGATACCCCAAGCCGTCAGCCGGGTGGCCGTTTGAGAGAGACGACCACCGCGCGGAAAGGCTCGTTGCCCTCCGAGACGGTCGCGACGCGAGGATGATCCTTGAGGTGCAGATGGATCACCTTGCGCTCGGCCGCCGTCATGGGCTGAAGGGCCACGGCGGCGCCCTCGCGCACGACTTTCTGCGCCGTACGCTCGGCCAGGGACGAGAGCGCGACCTCGCGACGCTCGCGATAGCCCTCGGCGTCGACGATCACCTGGCGCCGCTCACGACGGTCGCCGTTGACGACGATCGCGGCGATGTACTGCAGGGCGTCGATGGTGGCGCCGTGCCGCCCGATGAGGAGGCCGAGATCGTCGCCGCTGATGTCGGCCTTCACCGCCTCGCCGACCTCGCCGGCGCCGACGTGCGCCTCGATGCCCATGAGCTCGACCGTGGTCTGCACGAACTCGCGCAGCACCTCGACGTCGGGCTGGAGGTCGTCGCCGACGCGCTCACCCGCCGGCCGCAGGCGCGCCTCGACCTGGGCCTCGCTCTTGCCGCGCCCGAAGAAGCCGCCTTTGCTGCCCTCTTCCATGACGACGAAGTCGACGTCGGCCTCGTTGACGTAGGGCACGACCTTGCGGAGCTGGTCCAGCGCCTTGCGCTTGGCCTCCGGGATGGTGGCCGCGCCGGCGATGGTCGCGAACTCGGTGTCGTCGTCTTCGCCGTCGTCGACCGGCTGAAGGTCGTCAGATCCTGTCATCGCTGCCTCCGCTCTCCGCGGGAGTGACGACGGCCGCAGGGCGGCCGCACTCAGCCGCCCGCCGGGCCGCTCTGGCTCTTTCCCTGACCCGCCGGCGGGCTCTGCTTCGGGCTCTGCTTCGGGCTCTGCTTGCTCTTGCCCTTGCCGGGCGGGGCCTTGCGGGCGCC
>JBAXRL010000037.1:0-13220 GCA_037131205.1 Actinomycetes bacterium
TCGTCGAGCGCCTGCACGGCGAGTTCCCCGACATCAGCGTCAGCAAGCTGCGGTATCTCGAGGAGCAGGGCCTGGTCACGCCGCGCCGCACCAAGTCCGGCTACCGCCAGTACTCGCAAGACGACTTTGGGCGCCTGGTGCGCGTGCTCGGCATGCAGCGTGACGAGTACCTGCCCCTCAAAGTCATCCGCCGGGAGCTCGAACGCAACCCGGCGAGCGCGCTGCCCTCGGCGCGTCAGGGGCTGCGCAAGACCGATCTGCTGGCGGTGGGGGAGGAGCGCGAGTACACCGCCGAGGAGATCCAGCAGCTGACCGGCGCCGACGCTACGCTGCTCTCCGAGCTCGAGGAGTTCGAGCTCGTACGCGCCCGGCAGGTGAGCGGAGTGCGCCGCTACACCGAGACCGACGCCGGCATCGTGGGGGCGGCGGCGCAGCTGGCGCAGCTCGGCTTGCGGCCCAAGAACCTGCGCGTGGTCAAGAGCGGCGTCGACCGCGAGATCGGCCTCATCGAGCAGGTGCTGCTGCCGGCGCTCAAGTCCAACCGGCAGGAGCGCCGCCGCGAAGGCCTCGAGCAGCTCGACGACATCGTCCAGGCGACCACGCAGCTCCGCCGGCTGCTCCTCGCGCGCGGCGTGCGCCGCCTCACCGGCGGCCCCATCGCGCGCTGACCTCACCCTCAAGGAGAACCTCATGACAGACGGCGGCATCGACCTCAGCGCGCACGTCCGCGATATCCCGGATTTCCCCAAAGAAGGCATCCTCTTCCGCGACATCATGCCGCTGCTGCAGGATCCCGTAGCCCTGCGCGAGGCCGTCGACCGCCTCGTCGAGTACGGCGCCGGCAAGCACATAGACATGGTGATGGGCGCCGAGGCGCGCGGCTTCATCCTCGGCGCCGCCGTGGCCTACGGCCTCGGCGCCGGCTTCGTCTGCGCGCGCAAGCCCGGCAAGCTGCCTCACGCCACGATCTCGGCAGAGTACGACCTCGAGTACGGCACCGACAAGCTGGAGGTCCACGCCGACGCCATCAAGCCCGGTCAGAACGTGCTCGTACACGACGATCTGTTGGCCACCGGGGGCACCGCGCGAGCCAAGATCGACCTCGTCGAGCAGCTCGGCGGCAAGGTCGTGGGCGTCGCCTTCATCATCGAGCTCGAAGCCCTGGACGGACGCAGCAAGCTCCAGGGCTACGACGTCTTCAGCCTGATCAAGTACTGACGCCGGCCCGCGGGCAGACGTCCGGCCGGCCCTCCGCCGCCCCGGCCCTGCGCCGGCCCTCCGGCCACGCGCCGGCCCTCCGGCCACGCCGGCCCCGCGCGGCGCGCGCCGGGGCCGCCGCAGCCATGGGAGCCGCCGCGGCGGGGTAGTAGTGTGAGGGAAGATAAGGAATTCCGGCGATTCCTTATCTTCCCCCCGGCGAGCGAGCCTGCGGACGGCCGTGGGCGGCCCGACAGTTAGCGAATCCTTATCTTCCCTTTTGGTACTACCCCGCGCCGGGGTCGCTGGGCGGCCGAGGCGGCCGGGGCGGCCGCCGCAGGGGCCGCCGCCGCGCCCGCCGGGAGCGCCGCCGGCTGTGTGCCCCCACCGGGCGCGCCATTCGTGGCTCGCCGGCGCCTGAGCGACGGGGCTGGCCATGTGAGGAGGTACCGCGGGATTCCTCCAGGGGACCGCCACAGGTGGGTTGATGCACTCACACGCAAGCGCACGAACATGTGTTCGCTGGCGCACGGGTGACTGTGGCGCGTGCGGGAGCGCCTGAACGCGCGTACCGTGGACGGGCCTGCGGCCGGCAGATGGGCATGCGGACTGCGAGCGGCGGAGGTACTCGACGAATCCGCACGTGCACGGCGCATCCGCGACGTGTTCACGGGCGCATCCGTGCGTGCATACCTGGCGGGATAGATCCCGAGGGATGGCGGGGGGAGGAGAGTCGCCGTGTATCCGGGCGGGGTCCGCGCGACCTGACGCGGGTCACATCGCGGCTAGCTTGTCATAACGTTGATTATCGTGCGTTATCGTCGAGCGCGGGCCGCGAGCGGGCGGCAAGAAAAGGGGTGTCTACCAGCGCCGCCCGAGATACTGCGGCGAGGACGGCAGCTCGCGCACGCAGGCGCTGAGAAACTCGGTGATGGGCGGGCGCACGTCGGCGCTCTGCAGCTGCAGCTCATCGAGGAACTCCGCCCTGATGACTTTGGCGTCCTTTGGCTCGGGGGTCACCTCGTGCGGCGCCGAGACCTCGAAGACCAGGTGCACGACGTGTTTGACGTACTCCGGATCGGGCGAGATCGACTCGACGATCGCGAGGAGCTTGTACACGCCCACGCGCAGGCTGAGCTCTTCGTCGAACTCGCGGCGCACGGCGTCGGCCAGCGTCTCGCCGAAGTGCACGCCGCCGCCGGGGAGGAGCCAGTACCTCTCTTCCCCATGCCCCTGCTCTACCATCAAGATACGACCCTCGTGGACAAGCAGTCCTGCGACGCGAATAGTAGGCTTATCCGGCGACCCCGCGACGTCGGGGGCCGGGTCGCGGATGACGTCCTCGGTCATGCCCTCTCCCCTCTTCCACTCGAGCCGAAGCCCCGCGGGCCTCGCTCTGTCTGGTCGAGCTCAGCGGTGGTCGCCAGGCCCACGTTGGTCAGTGGCAGGAACAGAAGCTGGGCGATGCGGTCGCCCACGGCCACGCGGAAGGCTTCGTGGCGATCTGTGTTGAGGAGGATCACGCGCACCTCGCCACGATACCCCGGATCGATGAGGCCGGGGGCGTTGACGAGGGAGATGCCGTGCCGGGCGGCCAGGCCCGAACGCGGCAGCGTGAAGGCCGCCAGACCCGGCGGCAGCCTCAGGGCGACGCCGGTGCCCACGACGGCGCGGCCGAGCGGCTCGATGACGAGCGCCTCGGCGGCGTGCAGATCGTAGGCGGCGTCGTGCTCGTAGGCGCGCGCGGGCAGGCGCGCCGAGGCGCTGAGCAGCTTGACAGGCACAGTGACGCCGGGCGGGCCGCCCAGCGTGACGCCGGCGGGCTCAGGGCTCATCGGCATCCTGCTCCGCGTCGCCGGCCGGCGCGGACGCGGCCGGCGCGGAGTCAGCCGGCGGCTCGGCGTCCGCGCTGTCGGATTCGTCGCCGAGTGCATCGTCGATGACCGTGGCGTCGAGGCTGTAGCGCGCGTAGCGCCCGGCTTCGGCCACGGGCAGCCGGGCGGCGAAGATCACGCCCTCCGGGGTGTGCTCTTCGTGCACGTCGCTGGCGACGCCGCGCAGGCGGTGCATATCGGCGGCGGCGGCGTACGGGAAGAGCAGCCGCACCGGCCGCAGGGCGCGGTCGAAGAAGTCGGCGAGGCGCTCCTGGAGGCGGTCGAGGCCCTCGCCGCGGGCCGCGGCGACGAGCTCGGCCTCCGGGTAGAGCGCCCTCAGGCGCGCCAGCTTGCCGGGATCGGCGAGATCGATCTTGTTGAACACGAGCATGCGCGGCGCCTGCGCCCCCAGCATGTCGAGCACCTCGGCGACGGTCTGCTCGCGGGCCTCGATCTCGGAGGGCTCGAGGTGAGCGTCGGCGACGATGAGGATGACGTCGGCCAGGGTGGTTTCCTCGAGGGTGGAGGCAAAGGCGTCGACCAGCGCGTGCGGCAGCTTGCGGATGAAGCCGACGGTGTCGGTGAGCACGTAGTCGCGGTCGCGGAAGCGGTACGCGCGTGAGGTGGGGTCGAGGGTCTCGAAGAGTCTGTCGCGCACCGATACGTGGGCGTCGGTGAGCGCGTTGAGCAGCGTCGACTTGCCGGCGTTGGTATAGCCGGCCAGGGCGATGAGCGGCACCGCGGCGTGCAGCCGGCGGGCGCGCTGCGTGCGCCGCGTCCTGGCCATGTGGTCGATGCGCCGGCGCAGCGTCTGGATGCGTTGACGCACGACGCGCCGGTCGACCTCGAGCTTGGTCTCGCCGGGGCCGCGCATGTTCACGCCGGCGCCGAGCCGCGAAAGGATGTGGCCCTTGCCGCGCATCCGCGTGAGCTCGTACTCGAGCTGCGCGAGGTGCACCTGCATCGTGCCCTCCATGGAGTGCGCGTGCTTGCTGAACACGGTGAGGATGAGCTCGGTGCGGTCGAGGACGTCCACGTCCACGGCGTCGAGCACGGCCGCCACCTGGCCCGGGCTGAGGTCGTCCTCGCAGACCGCCACCGTGGCGCCGCTCTCCTTGACGGCTTCCGCGAGCTCGACGAGCTTGCCCTTGCCGAGGTAGGAATGCGGGTGCGGCCGTTCCTTGCGCTGGAGGACGTCGGCGACCCAGTCCATGTCGGCGGAGCTGAGCAGCTCCTTGATCTCGTTGAGCGGCTCCTCTTCACCGGGCTCGCCGCGCCCGGCGGGCATGACCGCGAAGATCACGGCGCGCGGCCGCGGCGCGGTCGCGCCGCTGTCGACGCCGGAGGCGTCAACGCTCATCTGAGGGCTCCTGGAGGCGTACCCGCTCCTCGATGCGCCGCACGGCTTCGCGCAGGCGCTCGTCGGGCACCGTCAGGGAGAGGCGCACGTAGCCCTCGCCGCCGGCGCCGTAGGCGGCCCCCGGCGTGACCACGACGTCCGCCTGCTCGAGCACCTGCGCGGTGAAGCTCGCGGAGGTGTAGCCGTCGGGCACCGGCGCCCACAGATAGATCGTGCCCTTGGGCGGCGCGACGTGCATGCCGATGGTCCGCAGCCCCTCCACGAGCAGGTCGCGGCGGCGCTGGTAGACGCGGCACATCTCGCGGACGCAGTCCTGAGGGCCGCTGAGCGCCGCGACGCTTGCCCGCTGCACGGCGCCGAACATCCCCGAGTCCATGTTGGTCTTGAGCCGCCAGTAGGCATCGACCACGTCGCGGTTGCCGACCATCGCGCCCACGCGCCAGCCGGTCATGTTGTAGCTCTTGGACAGGCTGAACAGCTCGACGCCCACGTCGCGAGCGCCCGGAGTCTCAAGGAAGCTCGGGGCCACGTAGCCGTCGTAGGTGATGTCGGCGTAGGCGTTGTCGTGCACCACCACGAGGTCGTGGGCGCCGGCGAAGGCGACCAGCCGCGCGAAGAAGTCGTCCTCGATGACGGCCCCCGTGGGATTGTTGGGGTAGCTCACGAAGACCATGCGGGCCCTGGCGAGCACACGCGGCTCGAGGGCCTCGAGATCGGGCTGAAAGCCGAGCTCTGGGACGAGCGGCAGCGGCACTGCCGCGCCGTCGGCGAGCAGGGGACCGGTGATGTAGACGGGGTACCCGGGGTCGGCGGCCAGGGCCACGTCGCCCGGGTCGAGCAGGGCGAGGCCGATGTGGGCGATGCCCTCCTTGGCGCCCAGCAGCGGGACGATCTCGGAGGCCGGGTCGAGCTCCACGCCGAAGCGCGTGGAGTAGAACCCGGCCACGGCCTCGAGAAACGCCGGCTCGCCGCGGTTGCTGGGGTACTGGTGCGTGGCGGGGTCGAGGGCGGCCTCCGCGAGCGCCGCGACGATGTGCGGCGGCGTGGGCAGGTCGGGGTCGCCGATGCCGAGGCTGATGACGTCCACGCCGGCGGCGCGCCGCTCGGCGATCTGGCGCTCGATGCCGGCGAACAGGTAGGGCGGCAGGTTCTGCACGCGCTGTGAGAATCTCATGGCTCTCCCGAGGTCATGGAAGGCTCCGCCGGCGTCACTCGAGGTGATCGAGGAGCTCCCGCGAGAGGTCGCCGTGGTAGATCTCTTCGGCGGGCCCGGTCATGAACACGCGCCAGTCGGGCCGCACCTCGACGACGAGCTTGCCGCCGGGCAGCTCTACAGTGACCGGCGACGCGCACTGGCCGGTGCGCACCAGGGCGACCGCGGTCGCCGTGGCGCCGGTGCCGCAGGCGCGCGTCTCCCCCACGCCCCGCTCCCAGACCCGGACCTTGGCGGCGTGCTCGCCGAGGACCTTGACAAACTCCACATTGGCCTTGCGCGGGAAGTTCTTGTGCGTCTCGATCACAGGGCCCACCTCGTGCAGCGGGACGAGCTCCAGAGGCCAGGGAGACTGGATCACGGCATGCGGGTTGCCGACATCGACGAACGTGAAGGTGAAGCTGCGTCCGGCGGCGTGCAGGGACTCCTCGACGCAGTCGCCGTCGAAGCCGCTGAGCTTCTCGCCGCCGAAGCGCGCGATGCCCATGTCGACGGTGACCATGTAGCCGTCGCCGAGCCGGGGCACGATCTCGCCGGCGGCGGTCTCGAGCACCACGGTGTCGCCGCTGAGCAGGCCCTCCATCTGCAGCTTGCGGGCCACCATGCGCACGCCGTTGCCGCACATCTCCGCCTGGCTGCCGTCGAGATTGAAGATCGTCACCGGGAAGCGGTCCGCGCCGGTCGGCGCGCCGATGACCATGATGCCGTCGGCGCCGATGCCGAGGTTGCGGTCGCAGAGCAGGCGCACGCGCTGCGGCGTGAGCGCGAACGGTACCTGCTCGGCGTGCACCACGATGTAGGTGTTGCCGAGGCCCTGCCACTTGGAGAACTGGACCTTGCCGAGGCCCTGCCACGTTGGCGTCACCCGCTACGACCCCCTGTGAGATGAAGCGCCGCGGTCACGCGCGGCTTGAGCGCACACTCTACCACGGGCGTGCCTCGACGAGGGCGAGGATGCTCTCCGCGACGGCCTCCGGCGGCCGCCCGGCCGTAGGCGTTCGGGCGGCCGCCGGCAGCTTGCGCATCCAGGTGAGCTGGCGGCGGACGAGGGCGCGCGTACGCGCCTTCATGCGCGCCGCCGCCTCATCCAGGCTCAGCTCGCCGTCGAGCACGGCGCTCAGCTCGCGCACGCCGATGGCCTGCAGCGCCGTGCGCGAAAGCGGCCCGCCCTCGCGGGCGCGGGCCACTTCCTCCACGGCGCCGGCGCCGAGCATCTCATCGACGCGCGCCTCGAGGCGCGCTTTGAGCGCCTCACGGTCGTCGTCGGGCACGAGCGCGACCAGGGTGTGCGCATAGCGCTCGCCGGGCTGCCACAGGCGGTCGCGGCCGCCGGCCGACACGGGCGCGCCGCTCACGAGCGCGGCCTCGAGGGCGCGGATCACGCGGCGTGGGTTGGCGGCGTCGAGGCGTGCGAGGCCGGCGGGGTCGAGCAGACGAAGCTGCTCCACGACCCCGCCCGGGTCGCGCGCCCAGCGCTCCTCGAGCGCGCGGCGCAGCGCCTCGTCGGGCGGCGCCGCGAGCTCGAGATCGCCGAGGGCGGCCCTGAGGTACAGCCCGGAGCCGCCCTCGACGATCACGGCGCGGCCCTCGCGGCGCAGGCCGTCGATGACCTCGTGCGCCTTACGGGCGTGCTCGGCCACGGTGAAGTCGCGTTGCGGGGGCACGAAGCCGACGAGGTGGTACCGCGCGCGGGCGCGCCGCGCCTCGTCGGGCTGGTTGGTGACGATGGGCAGGCCCGCGTAGACCTGCATCGAGTCGGCGACCACGATGTCGGCGTGCAGGCGCTCGGCGAGCGCCGCCGCCACGTCGGTCTTGCCGAGCGCCGTCGCGCCGAAGAGGGCGATGAGCGGCGGCGCCTCGCCGCGCCGTGCGCCCGCGGCGCCCGGTGCGTCAGCGCGATGGCGCAGACTGATCCTCGACCTCGTCGTCGCGCGGCGGTTCGCCCTCGCGATAGCGGGTCACGGTGAAGCGTTCGAGGGTGTACGCCTCGTCGCCGCCGATGCCCGCCTTCTGCAGGGCGATGTCGACCTGCTGCTGCGCGCTGTCGACGCCCTGCAGGTCGGGCAGCAGGACGCCGCGGCGAAAGCCGGCGAGCACGATCACGCCGTAGACCGCGGGGTCGAGGTCGGCGAGCGCGCACGTCTCGCTCGGGCTGAGCACGTCCACCGAGCAGGTGAGCGCCGCGAGCTCGTCCGGGCGCACCCGGTGGAAGCGCGGATCGTGGAAGGCCGCCGAGCGCGCGTTGCGGGCGATCTCGGCGCCCAGGTCGGGCTCGTCCGGCTCCAGAGTGCCGATGCACCCGCGCAGCTCGCCGTGCTTCTTCAGCGAGACGAAGCAGGCGGCGCGGCGCGCAAAGAACCGATGCTTCGCCGGCGGCGACGGCAGCGGGCGCCCCAGCACGCAGCTCTCCACGCAGGCGCGGGCGTAGTCGGCGGGGCCGGTGGGCGCGCCGCTTGCGTCTGCGCTCTCCTCGCTCACGCCTGCACTGTCCTCGCTCACGCCTCCACCCCCGGGCGTTCCACCTCGGCGGCCCCGAAGCGCGCCACCATGTAGCCGACGCCGAAGGGGGCCTCGTAGCTGAGGATCTCGGGGGCGACCGTGGCGTCGTCGCCGAGAAAACCGCCGAGCGCCATGAAGCTGCGCAGGCCGCACTCGGCGGCCCCCTGGAACAGGATGTGGTCCATGCGCCCGAGCCCGACGAAATCGCCGACCTCCAGGAGGCCCTTCACCTCGTCGTCGAAGAGCTTGCCGCGCGGGTCGTAGGGCGCCGGCGCGGTGTGCGTGAGAGCGTGCGAGAGGTCGCCCGAGGCGAGAAACAGCGTGTCGCGGCCGAGCTCCTCGGCGCAGCGGCGCACGAGCTGCCCTAGTGTGCGATGCTCGCCGTAGGCGCTGACGATGGATAGCGAGACGATCTGCCGCGCCTTGAGGAAGCTCAGGGGCACGAGCACGCCCCAGTCGAGCTGGTCGCCGTCGTCGGGCACGAGCTGCAGGCGGCGGTAGTCGCCGGCCAGGGCGAGCAACAGCTCGGCGAACGGCACGTCGTTGTCGTAGGTGAAGGCGACGTCGGGGCAGCGGAAGCGCCCGAGATCGCCGCGCAGGCGCGGCGCCGTGCGCACCACGTGCGCGTCGCCGTTGCCGTCGCTGTGCGGGGAGATGACGACCACGGTCTCGGGCTCCCCGATCTGGGCGGCCAGGAGCCGCATGGCGTCGACTGTGGCGCTCACCTTGCGCAGCGAGGCGCCCCCGACCTCGGGGATGAGCAGTGGCGGATGGGGACATATGCAGCCCTGCATGACGGCGCCTCCTCAGTGCGACCGTCAGGCCCTTCCGCGAAGGGTCGTCGAAGTCGCTCCAGTGACCTCGATCTCCACTATAGCACCGGGTTCGGCCGCCGTGGTCACGTTGGCCGTCACGTTCTGCCTGGTGCGGCCGCGCAGGCCCCTCCCGTCGCGGCTGGGGCCCTCGATCAGCACCTCGGCGCGACGGCCCACCCAGCGTCGCCGCGAGTCCTGAGCGAGCTCCTGTGTGAGCGCGATGAGACGCTCCACACGCTCGCGCTTGACGGGCGCGGCGATCTGCCCGGGAAGGTCGGCGGCGGCGGCGCCGCGACGCGGCGAAAAGACGAAGGTGAAGGCCGCGTCGAACGCCGCGGCGCGCACCAGCCCGAGGGTCTGCGCGAAGTCGTCGTCGCTCTCGCCGGGAAAGCCCGCGATGAGATCGGTGGTGACGCTCACGTCGGGCACGGCCGCACGCAGGGCGCGCACGCGCTCGAGGTAGGCCGCCGCGGTGTAGCCGCGGCCCATGGCGGCCAGGACGCGGTCGGAGCCGGATTGGGCAGGCAGGTGTACGTGCTCGCAGACGCTGGGCAGCTCGGCGAGCGCCCGCACGAGGTCGTCCGAGAGATCCCTGGGGTGCGAGGTCATGAAGCGCAGGCGCGCGAGCCCCGGCACGGCGTCGAGGGCGCGCAGCAGCGCCGGGAAGTCCGGCGCTCCCTCGCTCCCTCCCCGCCGCAGATCGAGGCCGTAGGCGTTGACGTTCTGGCCGAGCAGGGTGACCTCGCGGACGCCGTCGGCGACGAGGCCGCGGACTTCGGCCACGACGGTCTGCAGGTCGCGGCTGCGCTCGGGGCCGCGCACCCGCGGCACGATGCAGTACGAGCAGAAGTTGGTGCAGCCCGACATGATCTGCACCCAGGCCTGATACGGTCGCTCGCGGCGCGCCGCGAGGTCGCCGCTCATGGCGGGGCCGTCGACGAAGTAGCCCGGCGGCCGCCCGGCCGCCGGCGCCGCGGCCGCCGCGAGCAGCTCCGGCAGGCGCTGCAGGTTCTGCGGGCCGAGGGCGCCGTCGACGAAGGGGAAGCGCCGGAAGAGGTCGCGCTGCTCGGCCTGCGCCAGGCAGCCGGTGACGAGCACGAGGCGGCCGGGATCCTCGCGCTTGAGCCGGGCGGCTGTGCCCAGGTGCCCGGCCAGCCGCTCGTCGGCGCTCTGGCGCACGGTGCAGGTGTTGTAAACGAGCACGTCGGCGCCGTCGGGCTCGGCGGCGCGCTCCAGGCCTTCGGCCTCGAGCAGCGCGCGGATGCGCTCGGCGTCGTGGGCGTTCATCTGACAACCGAACGAGCGCAGATAGTAGGTGCGCATGGCCTTGATGGAGCCTCCGCGCCGCCCCCGCCTACTTGGCGATGTCGACGGCGCGGCTCTCGCGGATCACGGTCACTCTGATCTGCCCCGGGTAGTCGAGCTGGTCCTCGATCTCCCGGGCGATCTCGCGGGCCAGCAGCGCCGTGGCGTCGTCGTCGATCTCGGCGGGCTTGACCATCACGCGCACCTCGCGGCCCGCCTGCATGGCGAAGCACTTCTCCACGCCCTTGTTGCTCTCGGCGATGCGCTCCAGCGACTCAAGCCTCTTGACGTAGTTCTCGAGCGACTCGCGACGGGCGCCCGGCCGCGCCGCGGAGATGGCGTCGGCGGCCTGCACGATCACGGCCTCGACGGTCTGCGGCTCGATGTCCTGGTGGTGCGCCTGGATGGCGTGGCACACGCTCTGCGACTCGCGGTACTTCTTGCAGAGCTGCTGCGAGATGTCGGCGTGCGAGCCGTCGACCTCGTGGTCCACGGCCTTGCCGATGTCGTGCAGCAGACCGGCGCGCTTGGCGATCTTGACGTTGGCGCCCAGCTCGGCGGCCATGATGCCGGCGAGATGAGCGACCTCGATGGAGTGGTTGAGCACGTTCTGGCCGTAGCTGGTGCGGTACTTGAGGCGCCCGAGGACTCTGACCAGCTCGGGGGCCACGCCATGCACGTTGGTGTCGAAGCAGGCCTGCTCGCCCGCTTCCTCCATGGTGGCCTCGACCTCAGCCTTAGCCTGAAGGTATGTCTCTTCGATGCGCGCCGGGTGGATGCGCCCGTCGGTGATGAGCTTGGTGAGCGTGAGGCGCGCGGTCTCGCGGCGCACCCCGTCGAACCCGGAGAGGACCACCGCCTCGGGCGTATCGTCGATGATGAAGTCGATGCCCGTGGTGTTCTCGAGGGTGCGGATGTTGCGCCCCTCGCGGCCGATGATGCGGCCCTTCATGTCGTCGGACGGCAGGTGGACCACCGACACGGTGGTCTCGGCGACGTGGTTGGCGGCCGTGCGCTGGATGGTCAGCGAGAGGATGTTGCGGGCGCGGCGGTCGGCCTCGCGGCGCGCCTCTTCGTCGACCTGGCGGACGAGCTTGGCCATCTCGTGGCGCGCCTCGTCCTCCGTCTGCTTGAGCAGCATGTCCTTGGCCTGCGCCGCGCTGAGCCCGGAGATGCGCTCGAGCTGGATCAGGGCTTCGTCGTGGGCGCCCTGCAGTTCGTCGGCGACGCGCTGGGAGTTGGCGTCGCGGTCGCGCAGCGACTGCTCGCGACGGTCCTGCTCGGCGGCCCGCGAGTCGAGCTGTTCGTCGCGCTGCAGGAGGCGCTGCTCGGCCTTACCCACCTCTTCGCGCCGCCCGCGCAGCTCGGCCTCGACCTCGCTGCGCACCTTGTGCACTTCTTCTTTGGCCTCAAGCCGGGCTTCCTTGACCACGGTCTCGGCCTCACGCCTGGCGTCGCGCAGCACCCGATCGGCTTCGCGCTCCGCTCCGGCCAGCTTGCCGGCGGCGAGGTTGCGGCGGATCATGTACCCCGCGACCACGCCCACTGCCAGCCCCGCCAGCCCCACCACGATGTACACGGCGATCATCATCTCAGTCCTATCCCTTCACAGGTCGCGCGGCACGAAAAAGGCCGAGCAACGCGCCCGGCCAGTGCCACACTCGTTCGTGCAAGAGATACTGATCTGCAGCTGTGTCGGCGTCCAGGGGTCGGGACGGGAATCAGGTAACGCAACCTCCCAAAACTCTCACAGTGGACCCCTGGTTCGATGGTGTCAGCCAATGGGCGCCGAAGCGCCATGCGTATCGCTATGCAAGAGCGAGAGTGAATAACACAAAGCACGCGCACACGTCGCGCAAGACGATAGTAGGCGATTCGCGCTCACGAAGTCAATTCGACTGATGAACACCAGGTACGCGCTGCGCTCCGGGGCAGCATCCGCGATCCACTGTTCCCGCGATTCCTCGAGCGCCTCGGCGAGGAGACACCGAACAGGTGCTCGACCGGCCGAGCGCATCGGCGAGGAGACACCGAACAGGTGCTCGACCGGCGACTTCATGGTCCTGGCCTCCTCGCCGCGTCGCGCGACAAGATTCCCGCGGAGCGGGGCATCCCCAGCGACCGGCGCTCCACGCAGCGCGTCGATATCGGTCCCTCGCCGCTCGCGGAGGAGTGACGGCGGCCCGATGTCGTGCGTGGCTCTTTCAAGCAACGGTACTTCTAGCGGTACTGTCAACGAATCCGTCAGACGTACGTGCGACGGTCTTGAGGCAACATGACCATCCCCTTCCGTCCGGTTGCGCGTTCAGCCTCCGCATCGACGGCCGCAAGAAGGCGGACATGGCGCGCCGCGCGCGCCGCACCCGTGGACTTCGCGCGCCGCGGCCGTGGACTTCGCGCGCCGCGGCTGCCGGGGACGCCGGAGCCGCCGCGGCGGGGTAGTAGTGTGAGGGAAGATAAGGAATTCCGGCGAATCCTTATCTTCCCTCCGGCGATCGAGCCTGCGGAGGGCCGTACGCGGCCCGACAGTTAAGGAATCCTTATCTGCCTTTTGGGGGTAGTCGGTTAGCTCCACCGCCCACAAGATGTGGTGTTTCCTACCGCTCGTAGCCGAGAGTGACGTCAGCCTCGGTGACGACAGGCGCGGCACACGAGGCGACCCCGGCTCATCCGCCAGGGCTCACCGGCAGAGCCGCAGGCTGGGCAGACGAAGCCGTCATGCCAGCGCAGCGCCTCGACGTAGCGCAGACACGCCTCTTCGCCCGCGGGAACATCTCGACGAAGGCTCGGTACGTTGCGGGATAGTCGACGCCGGCAACGCGGCGATGAGTCAGGTGAGGCTGATGCGCTGAAGTGTCCACCACTACATCTTGGGGTAGGTGGAGCTAACCGCCTACCCCCACTGCCTTTTTCGCGTGCGCCCAGGCAGTTGGAGGTGACGCCCTTGGGGTGGACCG
>JBAXRL010000038.1:0-13177 GCA_037131205.1 Actinomycetes bacterium
CGGCGGCTCCGCAGGCTCGCGGGCGGGCGGCGCGCCATGTCCACCTTCTCGCGCGCCGTCGATCCGGAGGCTGAACGCGCGACCGGAGGGAAGGGGATGGTCACGTCGGTAAGATAAGGAAAGGGCCCTTTCTTATCTTACCGATTCGCACTACCCCGCCGAGCGGCCCCGACGGCCCCGACGGCCCCGACGTAGCGAGGGGCAAGCGCCACGGCCGGCTTGGACCCGGCCGGGTCTTGCCGCGGACGCGCCGGTCACTCCGCCTCAGCACACGGCCTCAGCACACGGCCTCAGTACACGGCCTCAGTACACCGTCAGCGTGCCCGACTGCGTGCCGGCCTGCGGATTGCCTGCCAGGTCGTGCGCCAGCACCCTCATCCGGTACGCGCCCTTGGCGAGCGTGATCGTGCAGGCGCCGCCCGTGCGCCAGGTGCGCGTGGGCGGCCGTCCGAGATCGTACTTCAGCAGGGTCTTGCCGGCCGCGTTGCTGATCACGAGCATGGCGTCCGCCGCCCGCGGGCTTACGGGGTCGGTGATGATGTAGCGCGGCTGCAGCGTGCCGCCGCGCGCCACCTTGGCGGCGGCGACGGCCGTCAGCGGCGGCTGCGTGTCGATGCCCACCTGCACCTGCTTCACCGGGAACTCCCAGTTCAGCACTTTGTCGATGGAGAAGAACTGTACCGTGTGCAGGCCGTCGTTGCTGTGGTTCGCAGGAGCCTTCACGGTGACCTTCGTGCCGATCGTGTAGTCGCCGCTCACGCCGATGCGGTAGAAGGTGCGCTCGACGCCGAGGCCGACGTCTGTCGCCACGAGGGTGAAGGTCGCGGTGACTCGGTGCCACGTGCCCTTGAGGCCCGTCACCGTCGTGACCGGCGGGACGCCGTCGTCGCGCACGTCGGCGAACACGGCGGCGCTCAGCCCGCCGCCCGGCGCGGGCGTGAACACGCGCACGCTCACGGCGCCGGCGCGCGCGACCTCGGCGGCGGAGATCCGCGCCTCCAGGCGCTCCGCCGAGACATAGTCCGTCGGCCGGTCGACGCCCGCCCACTGCACGACGGAGGCAGCGGTGAAGCGGCTGCCCACGACGGCGAGCGTGAAGCCGGGGCCGCCGGCCCAGGCGAAGCCCGGCTCGAGAGCATCCAGCGTCGGCGCGGGATAGACGATGGTGAACACCCGCGCCGTCGGCGACTGCCCGCCGCCCGGCTCCGGGCTCAGCACGCTCACGAAGGCGGTGCCGGCCTCGGCCACGTCGCCGGCGCGGATGCTGGCCGTGAGCATGGTCGGCGCGATGAAGCCGGTGTCGCGGATCTCGCCGTTCCACAGCACGGTGGACCCGGGCACGAACCCGCTACCGATGACGGTGATGCCGAACGAGAGGTCGCCCACCTGCGCCTGAGCCGGGCTGAGGCCTGTCACGTCGGGGACCGGGTTGGGCTCGCCGATCGAGAGGGCGAGCGGCGGCGACGGGCGCGCACCAGGCGCGGGGCCGTCGCCGGCGGCCTGCGTGGCGCCTCCCGGCGCCTTGGCGGGCGCCCCTGGGGCAAGAGCCGCGCCCCACGCCAGCGACACCGCCAGCAGGACGGCGACGACTCCGACTCGAGCGACTGTGCGCATTGCTTGAGGCCCTTTCGGCGACTGTGCGATGTCTCTGATTGTACTACGACGGCCGCGCGCCCGCAGCGCGCCCGGCGCAGCCACGAGCGTGACGCACGTGGGGGCGGGGAGCCCCTTCGGGCGCCCCGCACGTGGGGGCGGGGAGCCCCTTCGGGCGCCCCGCCCCCCCGTTCTCACGGCCGCGGGCCGCGACCGTGGCGTCGTGCTTCGCCGGCCTCACTTGACGGTGAAGGAGTCTCCCGTGATCGAGGTCTGCGGGTTGCCCGCGGCGTCGATGGCGTACACCTGGACCTTGTAGTTGCCCCTGGCCAGGTTGCACGAGAAGCTGTAGTTGCCGTGCGTGTTGGACGGCTGCTCGCCGACGTTGAGGCTCTTGGCCACAGAGCCGTTCGACTTGAGGATCTTGATGGTGATGACGCACGTCGGGGTGATGCTGTCGGCCTCGTAGCCGATGGTCAGCTTCTTGCCCTTCTTGACGCTCACCGGAGCAAAAGCGTCGGTGTCCGGACCGGCGGTGCAGATGTTGACCGTCGCCGCGGCCGGCGGCACCTCGGCGTTGTTGCAGTTGTCGACGGAGTACGCCTGGACGAGCTGGGCGCCGTCGCCGCTGCCGCCCGCCGGCGCCGGCACGGTGACCGTGGCGCCGCTGAGCTGGATGGACGGCGGGATGCCGATGCCATAGTACGTCTTCTGGACGCCGCTCTGGCTGTCGGTCGCCGTGACGGTGAGGGTGACCGGCGTGTTGTGCCAGGCGGTGTCCGCGCCGCTGATGGTGGTGACCGGCGCGGTGGTGTCGGCGTTGAGCGTGAGCGGCATGGTGGCGGTCGGCGTGCCGTTGGGATTGAGCACCGAGAAGTTCAGCGTGCCGGCCGCCGAGATGTCCGCGGCCGTGAGCTGCACGCTGAGCGACGTCGCGCTCGCGAACGTGGCGGCGCGCGCCACGCCGTTGATCAGCACCTGGGCGCCGCTCTGGAAGTTGGTCCCCGTGAGAGTGACCAGCGGCGGCTGGTAGTAGCGAGCCCAGGCGGTCTGTGGGCTGATGCTGGTGAGCGTCGGGATCACGGCACTGACCGTGAACGCCACAGCGTTGGAGGTCGTGCCGCCACCCATGTTCGGGTTGACGACCGTGATATACGCGGTGCCCGGCTGCGCGATAAGGGACGCCGGGACAGCGGCGTAGCAGACGGCGGTCGGGTTGGGCAGGCTGCCGGGCGTGGTCGTGAGGGCCGTGGTGTTCCAGTAGACCACGGCGGGCAGCGCGCCGGTGGAGAAGTTGGCGCCGTTGACCGTGAGCTGGAACGCCGACCCGCCCGCCGTAGCGCTCTGGGGACGGACCGACGCGACGGACGGCGCCGTCGCCGGCGGCACACCCGTCACCGTGAAGGCGCTGTTCATGGTATACGTGTCAGGCCAGATCTGGCCGATCAGAGACGTGTACTCGATCACCACGTCGTAGGTGCCCGGCGTCTCGCCGTAGACGTTGATGTAGCAGGTGATGGCGTCGCCGCCAAACAGGTACTGGACGTTGATGTTGGACGCGTAAAACTGGTCGTACGGCCAGTTGGCCTGCTGCAGCGTGATGTCCTGCACATCCATGAGGTCGGGGAAGCCGTTCCCGTGGATGGTGAACAAGAAGCTCCCCGGGGTGGTCGTGTTCGCGGTCGTCGGCGACACCGACGAGAACGTTGGTTGCCCCGGCATCGCCAGCGCGCTGCCGGCCAGCCCCAGGCTGAGCAGCGCCACAACGGCAAGAGCCACCAGGATCCCTGTCGAACGTTTCTTCATGATCATCCTCCTTGCATAGCGAACATATCCTTGCGGCGGCACAGCAGAGCATCGACGACGACGCCCGCGGCGCGCCCTTCGTAGGGTTTCTCTCTGAGAGCCCCGTTACCTACCTATCGGCAGACCCGGCGGAGACTGTAGTTCCGCCAGGCAACACACGCTGCCTCCCGGCTGACGCAGCCCTCCGCGACGGGCACAACGCACGAGGAGCGGGGAGCCCCTTCGGGCGCCCCGCCCCGCACGCTCGCACGGCCGCGGATCGCGCCCGCGGCGCCGTGCTTCGCTTGCTCACTTGACCTGGACAGTGTCACCGAACGTCCCGGGCATCCGCATGGACCTCCTGACTCAGATAGACGGCCTTGGTCGCAAGACAGGTGACGCACAAGACGCTCATGGCGTTCATGCGGGTGAGTGGCTCCGGTCGTCGTCGAGCCTCACCCAGAAGCCCCTGGCCCCACATCACGCCGCTACAAGCCGACCATCGGTCGGCACGGGTGACACTGCTATTCGCATGTAGTACCCCAGACACCAGCTTCCGCAACATGAAGGGGCGGGGAGCCCCTTCGGGCGCCCGCCCGCCGCTGGCCGCAGGCTACGCGCGAGGGGCGGGGAGCCCCTTCGGGCGCCCCGCCCCTCGGGCGGCACTCTCTGGTCGCCCGGCGCCGGCCGCGGCCGGCGCCGGTGTCTCCGCGGCCGGGCTACTCGACCTTGAAGGCCTTGCTGCCCAGCTTGCTCTGCTTGTTGCCCGCCTGGTCGGTGGCGTACACGTAGTACTTGTACTTCCCCTTGGCGAGATTCGGGTCGATCTTGTATGTCAGGCTCTTGTTGGAGGACTTGCTGCCCAGAGAGTAGGTGCGGGCCACGGAGCCGTCGGATGTCTTCTTGATCTTGAGGGTGATCACGCACTTGGGCGAGATGTCGTTGGCGCGGTAGCCGAACTCCACCTTGGCGCCCTTCTTGACGCTCGCGGCGACCGTGGCCGTGGTCTTGGGGCCCACAGTGTCGATCTTGACCGTCACCGTGACCACCGGCGTCTCGACCTTGTTGCACCAGTCGGTGGACCACGCCGTGACCGTCTGCACGCCATCGCCGGATCCGCCCGCGGGCGCCGGCACCGTGATGCTGCCGCCGACGAGCGTGGCGGGCGACGTGGTGTTGATGGCGTACTGAGTCATCTGCACGCCCGACTGCGCGTCGCTGGCGGTCACCGTGAGCGTCACAGGCGCCTTGTGCCAGTTGGCGTCGGCGCCGCTGACAACTGTGACCGGCGCCACCGTCTCCGCGGCCACCGTCAGGTTGACCGCCGCCGAGGTACCGCCGCCGGGTACCGGGTTGAGCACCGTGATGGGCACGGTGGCGGCCGCGGCGATGTCGGCCGCCGTCAGCGGCACGGTGAGCTGCGTCGCGGACACGACTGTAGTGTTGGTGGTAAGGCGGGCGCCGATCAAGACCTGCGAACCGACCGAGCCCAGCAGAGCCGGCGAGGCGGGTACGAACCCGCTGCCGGTCACGGTGAGCGTCTGCAGCGGCTTGACCGAGCCGGCCCACGCCGTGGTCGGGCTCACCGCCGTGACCATCGGCGCCGCGTTGATCACGGCGAAGGCCTGCGCAAGCCTGAGCGTCTTGGCGCCCGCATACGTGATCACCACGTCGTACGGGCCGGACGGCGCCACGAGCGGCGCGGTGAGGTTGAACGTCCCCGTCATGGTCGTGCCGATGAGCGCGGCGGTAAGGCCGGTGGCCGTGACGACGGTCGTGCCCGTCAGACCCGGGCCCTTGAGCGTCACCACCGGCGTGATGAGGCTGTAGAGGCCTGTGCCGGTCAGGGTGAACGCCACGGCCGCGTTGCCGTTGGTGGCGGTCACAGGGCTGATGGCGGTCAGCGACGGGCCGCTGACGGTGAAGGCGCCGGCCAGCGTGAGCGTCTTGACGCCGGCGCTGGTATAGGTCAGCACCACGTCATAGACGCCCGGCGGCGCCAGAGTAGTGGCGCTCGCCGCCGTGGCCGTGAGGTTGAGCGAGCCGCCGATCGTGGGGGCGCCGCCAAGGAGCGGCGACGGCACCAGGACGACCCCAGTGGCGTTGACGATCGTGCCGACGTTCGTGCCGGTGCCCTTCAGCGCCACGCTGGGGCTGGTGGCGAGGCCGAGGTTGGTACCGGTGAGCACGAAGGCCAGAGCGGCGTCCGTGTTGGCCCCGGTGTTCGGCGTGATCGCCGTAAGCGTAGGCCCGAGGATCGGGAAGGTGACTGGGTTGGACACGACCCCGCCGCCGAGGGTCGGATTGACGACGGTGATGGTCGCCGTGCCGGGCGTCAGGATAGCGCTCGCGGGCACGGTCGCGTACAGCACCGCGGTCGGGTTGACGATGACGCCGCTGGTGAGCGCCAGCGCGACGCCGTTCCAGCGCACCTGGGCGGACATGAGCCCGGTAGCGAAGTTGGAGCCGTTCACCTGGAGTGTGAACGCCGGCCCACCGGCGGCTGCCGAGATGGGGACGACCGAGCTGATCAGCGGGGCGGTCGCGATGATCGTGAACGTCTTCGAGTTGGACATGTCATAGCCGCCGGGGATGGGGTTCCCGACCGCGACCGAGGCCGTACCGGCACTCGCGATCAAGGCCGCCGGCACGGTGGCGTGCGCGGTCTCGCTGGATTCGCGCGAGCCCGAGAGCGCGACGCCGTCCCACAGGATCTCCGCGCCCACGGCGAAGTCGGCGCCGGAGACCGTCAGAGTGAAACTCGAGCCGCCGGCCTCGGCCGACGTCGGGCTGATGGAAGACACACTGGGTGACACAGTCGGTGTCGAGGTCACGGAGCCCACGAAGTCGTAAACTACGTTCCCCACGAAGGCGACATCGGTCGCCGCCGGGCCGGCGGCGCTCCTGGACCCTGGCGTGGCCGCAAACGCCACCGTGGCCATGGCAAGGGCGATCAGCCCGACGATGGCCACCGACAGCAGCACCGCCCTTCGTCTGTTCGTGTCGTGAGACATGCATCTCCTCCTTCGGACTGGGTTCCAGGCCTTACTCTGTCGTTGCCGTAGACATCCGCGCAGCGAGCCTTGGAGTTGATTCGGGGCCTGGCGCGTATCGCCTGCCTGCAAGCATGGTACACCCGCAACGCGCTTCCGAAACCCCATCCCGTGCGGGGCGGGGCGCCGAAAGGCGCCCCGCGCCCCGGCCCGCCCCGCGCAAACGCGCCCGCGAAGTGCGCTCCGGCGCGGTTCGTGGACCCTTCAGACCCGCCCCCGGCGAGCGCACAAAAGCCGACGGGGCCGGCAGAGCCGGCCCCGTCGGGGTCTTGTAGTCTGCGCCGCGTGAGTCTTACTTCACGGTCAGCGTGTTGGAAGCGGTGTTCATCGACATGCCGCCGGCTGCCGTGGTCGCGGACACGTAGAACGTGTACTTGCCCTTGGCGAGCGTGCAGGTGAACTTCTTGACCTGCGCCGAGTTCATGCGCACATTCGGGATCCTGAACGACTTGACGACCTTGCTGACGACCTTGCCGACCTTCTTGATCGTGATGGTCACGTTTGCCGTACCGCCCAGGACAGCCTCGTTCACCTGATACTTCAGGGTCGCGGTCTTGCCCTTCTTGACGGTGGCGGCAGACGGAGCCGTGGTGGTGATGGCGCCGGCGACGATCGGCGGAGGCGTAGGCGGCGTAGGCGTGGCGGTCGGCGTCGGCCCCGGAGTCGGCGGCGTCGGCGCGACCGGAGTCGCGATCGGCGGCACGATGGGAATCACCGGTGGCAGCGGGGTGGTGCTGGAGATCACCGTGTACGCCCACGGGTACCAACCGATCCAGTCGCCCCTGTCGAGAAGGTTACCGGGGATGCCGGGAACGGTGGGCTCGAGGACATGAGGATCGGGCATGACGACCGGGGCCAGCTCGTCGAAGCAGTTCAGCCCCACGAAGTTGACGTCGTACCTGCCGAGATTCTCGTCCAGCGGGCCGATGCCCGACGGCGCGAGCGGCGAGGCGAGGTTGAACAGAACGTCCAACTGCTGCCCGTCAGTAGCGGCAAGGACGTCCCAGTCATATTTGTAGGCTGTAGCCGTGAAGGGCGGGGCGCCGGTAAGCGGGTCGGATTGCTCGATCCAGACGGCGCTGAGCCAATGAGTCATGATGTCCAGACCCCAGCCGTACACCGTGAACTTGGTGGCGAACTTGTTGGGGCCATCGTTCACACCGAACTGCGGCTGGAAGTAGAACACGGCAGGCTCGGGGCTCATGACCGCATCGACGTCGCCATGCACGAAGCCGCCGTCGACCCAGACCGGGTTGGCAAGGCGGATCGTGGGGACGCCGAACTCGTCCACTTCAGTCGGGTAGGGCTTGCTGCTCCACCACTCGGTGGTGTAGTAGCCGTACCAGTCAGGCCCGTGCGGGTTGACTCTGACGAGCGTTCCCGTTACGTCCGTGAACTTCAGGAGGTACTCGCCCTGGGCGAGACCGGGGATGGAGTAGTCGCCGTCCTCGTCGCTCATATCTTCGCCGTAGACGACGGGCACGGGCGTGGCGAGGAGCATGTCGATGGAGGAGTACGCCTCGACATTGATACCCTCGAGACCCCAGTGCAGCCACGAGGTGACATTGCCGCTGATGGTGCCGGCGGGGGCCAGCATGACGGGTTCTTCCTGCACACTGAAAAGGAACACGTCCTGCCCGAAGTCTATTTCTATTGGGGTCGGGCTCGCCGCGGTATCCCATGGCATCTTGTTATCCCACCACTCGGGAGCAAAGTCACCCATGGGGTCGTAGAAGTACACGAAGTAGTGACTGGGGGGGACGGTGCTGGTGGCGTCCCAGCCTGAAGTCGGGTTGAGCTGGCCGATGTCGAACTCGCCTTCCGGCAGGGCGTTCAGGCCAACGCCGTCGCTGGTGACGGCGCGGAGGTCGGCGGTATCGCCCGCCTCAATGGCCTCGACCCAGGCGCCGAGATCCTTTGCCTGGTCGGTCCAGTCGCCGGTGACAGCGTCGGTGGGCTCGCTGCTGATGTAGAGATAGACCCCGACGCCCGAGATCGGGTCGCCGAAATCGTCTTCCACGAGGCCCCCGATGTGGCTGGCGCGGGTGAGGGCCTGAGTGGTCTCGGTGCTCTGGTTGTCGTTGACCGTAACGAAGCCTACATTGTCGTCATCGAACATCGGATCCCAAGGCGACTCCTGGTCGTACCACTGACCGAGCCACATGTTCTGGGGAGCCCAATCGTCCTGGTACCAGAGGCGGTACATCGCGGGATTGATGCCGACGGGGACATTGAGGCTGAAATAGCCAGTCGTGTCCGTGTGCGCCGACCCCTTCGCCATGCTCAGGTCGATCGGTGAGAACTGACTGAAGCCTGGCCAAAGCAGCCATTCCAGCCAACTGACTGGTGAGTACGCCTCGAAGTCGACTGGCGGGATGTCTTCGATATCGAACGCATACACGCCGATGTTCTGAAGCGCCGGATTGCCCGTGTAATGCCAGGAATTCCCAGCAGTCACGGTGCCTTCGATGCTGCCTTGACCCGCCTGCGCGGCCGGGGCAGCGAACGCGGCGAGTGCGGCGATCAAGGCCAGGAGCAGAATGAACGCCCCTCCGCGCCACAACCGCCGCACACTTCCTGATCTGCACGAACTTGTCATCTCGATGAACCTCCTAGTCTCCTACGGTCCTGTTCACTTTACCTTGCCGCATACGACCATTCAATTGTCGACCCGGCTCGTCGCGGCATTGGCAGCGCACCCCTGCCCGACTCAGCGGCCGTCAGCCGAGGCTTTCGACGCCAACAAGGCGCTCCCTTCGTTTTGGGCCACTGGCTGGTAGCCAGGACCGAGCGCCGCTGCGGCGCCTGGACGCTGGGCTCGAGACACGCGACCTCCCCGTCGTTGACCTACTTCGGGGTATTCAATCACATCCCGCCGGGTCCTTCAAGAGGGCGTGAGACACTGGGGGCGACTCGGCGCTCGCCCCGCTGCGCCGCGGCGGCGCGCCGGCGGCCCCAGCCTCGCGGTTTCGCCGCCGCATGGCCGATTCCCGAACGTCGCGCGCGCCCATTACCGGCTCACCATCCCCTCTGTTCAGGCCGCGACCGGCAGTGACGCGGCAAGCGTCCGGGCTCAAAGCAGCTTCAGCCGCCGACCCCGGCCGGCGATCCGCGCCTCACGTTGGGGCGCGGCCCCCGAAGCGGCTGCCGCGGCGCCACGCTGCCGGCCGCGGCGCCGATCGCTGACCGGCGTCCTGGCGTCGGGGTGGCGACGCTCACGCCGGGCACGCCCGCCCACACGATGTCTATGGCGGGGCTCCGCGCCGCGCCGCGCCCCGCGGCCGCGTAGGTGGTGGACCCCTGCTCGCCCGCCGGCGCCGGGGGCGAAGCGCCCCCACGAGGCGGGATCCCGGCCCGTACGCGGAAATGGGCGGGGCGCCTTGCGGCGCCCCGCCCACTGCAGCTGCCTTCGAGTGAAGGCGGTCGTGACTTACTTGGTGACGATCAGCGTCGAGCTACCACGCTTGGTCTGGACGTTGCCCGCCATGTCGACGGCGCCGACACGGATGTTGTACTTGCCGGGCGGGAGCGGCGGCGTGACCGTGAACCTTCTGGACTGGTCGGAGCCGGTCGCCACGTTGGCGTAGTGATGCGTGCTGATGGTCCTGCCGCCCAGCGTGCGGATCTGGATGACCGCGGTGGCGGACGGGGTGACAGCGGTGATGTTGAAGGTGATGGTCGGGTTCTTGCCGGACTTCGCCTTCGCGCTTTGAGCCGTGACGGTCGGCGGAGTGCTGGCGATCTTCACGACGATGGTCGCGTTAGCCGACTTGAGGCCGACGTTGTCGACGCCGCGGTAGGTCACGGTGATTACGCCGTTGCCACCTACCTCGGCATCCTCGCCCGAGGTCCAGGTTGTGCCGGCGTCGGTGCTCCACTCGGTGTGGGAGTAGCCGGAGCCGATATCGGTGCCGCTGAAGTTGACGACGCCGGGGCCCTTCTGCCAGTCACCGTTCTTGGGATCCATGGCGGTGACCACGGGGGCGGTGACGTCCATCTTGACGGTGCGGGTCTTGTAGCCCGACACGCTCGCCGGTAGATAGGGATGTCCGATCCAGGAGCCGATGGCCACACCCTGCTCAACGTTGCCCGGGTAGGGCGGGCGATTCGCGAGGTCGGATTTCGGCCAATTCAGCCAAGGCTCGGTGGTCGCGTTGTCGATCGAGAAGAAGTCGATGGTGTGCAGGTCGCCGGTAACGGCGGGCTTGCCGCCCAGCAGGGTGAGAGGCACCGCGGTATCGAACGCTGTGACCGGCGCTGTGGCGACGCTCGACAGCCACGGCGTGGCCAGGTCGACTCGATAGATGGTGACCTTCACGCCCGCGCCGGGAGCCTGGTCGGTGGCGGTAAGAGTGAAGGGCAGGGTGCCGTTGACCCAATCGGCGGGGCCGAAGCCGGCGGTGCCGAGAGTGGCCGGCGGACGCGTGTCGATCTTGACCGTGAGAGTGGTGTCCACGGAGGAGTTGCCGGCCATGTCGGTGGCGCGGTAGTTGAGCGCCCAGATGCCGTCGGTGCTGCTGTTGGGGTAGGTATTGATGGGGATGAAGACGGTGCCGGGGTTCTGGCTGAGCGGAGTCCACGTCGTCGGCAGCATACCCCACGGCAGCGGGCCGATCAGCGGATGCACGGCCGGGGACGGCCAACCAGGCACCTGATACTCGATGCCGGGAGGAGCGAGCTCGCTGTTGGGAGTGCCGGCCGACAGCGTGACGGTGAAGCCTCCCAGGAGCTGATGGCTCGTGTACCACAGACCGGTGGAATCGCTGGTGAGCACCGGCGCCTTGCCGTCGAACCAGATCCAGGCGCGGTTCCATGCCTCGAGGTTGCCGGCCACATCGACGGAGCGGTACCACAGGTACACGGGGCCTACGGGGGCGGTCTTGTTGATGAGCACAGTGGTGCCCTGAATGCCCTTGGCCGTGGAGGCGGGATAGAAGGTCGGGTACGTGCCGGAGTCGCCGATGATGTACTCGGTGTAGTTGACACCAGAGGCGACACCGTTGCCGCCGGTGTCGCTGGCGAGCAGAGTCACGGTGACGGGCTTGTTGGTCCACTTCATGTACTGGTCTGCACCAGCAGGGACGACCGAGCTGATGATGGTGCTGGGCGGCATGTTGTCGACGCCCGGAATGCCTTCTGCGAAGAACCAGTTGCGGGCGATGTCCTCGCCGAAGACGACGACCCTATACTCGGCCTTGAAGTTGACGACCGGCCGAATGGTGCCCGTGACGTGATACTTGAACGTGTCGAAGGCATCGACCGTGACGACGGGGTCGAGCTGCAGTGGGTTGACTGGCGGAACCCCGGCCCAGATCGACGGGTCGTACGGCTGCCAGGCGCCGAGGCCGTAGGGCTTCCACTGGATCTCGGCATCGGGGACGAGACCTGGGTGGAGGCCGCCGGCGACGCCGGAGCCGCCGCTGTCGGTGATCTGCGCGGTGAAGGGGATGGACCCGGTGTTCCAGACGGCGGCGCCGAAGTTGAACACCACGTTCGGAGCCTTGGTGTCGTAGCCGATGGAATCGAAGGATTCGCCCACCTGGCGAATACCGGCAACGCTGACGGCCCAGTGCTCCACGTCGTAGATGCCGTCATACGCGTAGATCGGCGTCGGGGCCGCCGGCCACGACGTTACTTCCAGACGCTCGACGGGAAGGCCGAGCGGACTGCCCCAAGGAGCCCAGGGGATGTCGCTGGCGTCCCACGGGACACCGTTGAAGGTGACTCTATAGAAGGTCGTGCCCATGGGCTGCCAGGGGAAGGCCTGGTCGAAATCGGCCCAGATCGTGCCCGCGGAGTAGAACGGCGGCTCGTTCAGGCGCGGCAGCAGCGCCCACGGCGCGCCACCGTTGGTCCAATTGACGCCACTGCGGCCCAGTTGGCCCGCCGGTGAGAAAGCGACCGTGGACACTGGAGGCATGGTGCCGATAAGCGTGACGTAGTCTGACTGCAGGATGACCACGGTCTCGGCCGGGGCGCTGTCGTCCGTGACCATGATGTCGACCGCATACCTGTTGAGGTCGGACGGGAGGGTCACGGGGATGCTCAAGTTGACCCAGTGCGTCACAGGGGGAGTGACGCTGACGGCGGCGCTCCAGGGGCCTCTGTACATGCTGAGGGTGTCGTCCCAGATGCGCCACTGGTACTTGGTGACCTTCCTGACGGGGACATTGGTGAGCGTGACATCGGCAGCCACGGTGATGTTCGGGCTCGTCGTGAACTCGGGGCCGTTGATCGTGACGGTACCAGTGTAGGTGACGACCGCGAGCGCGGATGCCGGCACGATCGCCAACACGAACAAGGCGAGCGCCAACGCAAGAAGGATGACGCCCTTCTTACTCCTTCGTTTCGTTTGCTGCATGTTACGACCTCCTGAGTGGTTCACTACGATGGCTTTCAGCCAAATTGACGTGGGATGATGCACCCACGGGGACGCATGTTTTTTTCACGACACGACCACCTCCAAGGCTTGCTTGCAGAGCCCTACCCGCCTGAGCCGGGGCCATGCATTGACCCGCTTCCGCGTTCTGCGCGCCGCTGCAAGGACGAGCACAACGCCCCCTCTGTTGATCACTCCACACAACTACACACTCTATAACGACCGGGGCACGGGAGTCCAGCAAGGCCCACGCCGCGAGTTGTGCGCATCTTGACTTGGGGGGTTCTCAAGGACGAACGACCTCCAGATCGGCTCTGTCAGGTGTCTCTCTACAACGCGAGCCACGACTTTCCTTCTCCGGCAGTAG
>JBAXRL010000039.1:0-13035 GCA_037131205.1 Actinomycetes bacterium
CGGCGGCCTCCGCGAACAGCTCGGCGAGCTCGGCGTGCTCCTCGGCGATCTTGGGAAAGCCCTCGGCGGCCGAGCTCCAGTCGAACCCCACGCTCGACGCCCGCTGCTGCAGCTTGCGCGCCAGCAGGATAGCGGGGAACGAGGCCGGGACGTCGTGGAAGATGCCCTCCCGGCCCTCCTGCTCCACCTTGATGCGCTCCCAGCGGCTCCTGACCTCGCCGGGCGTGCCGGCCGTGCCGTCGGCGAAGATATGGGGATGACGGCGGATGAGCTTGACCTCGATGGCGGCGGCGACGGCGGCGAGGTCGCCGGCCCCGCGCTCGCTGAGCATGAGGGCGAGCAGCACGACCTGCAGCAGCAGGTCGCCGAGCTCGCCGTGCTCCGCCGCGAGGTCGTCGCCGGCGACGGCGTCGGCGAGCTCGTACACCTCCTCCACGGTGTAGCCGATGATGTCGCGCGGCGTCTGCTCGCGGTCCCAGGGGCACTCCACGCGCAGCACATCGACGAGGCGCTTGAGCGACACCAGCTCCTCGCCGAGCAGGGCATCGTCGAAGGCGGTGCCCGGAGGCACGATGAGAAGCGTCGGGGCGCCGACCCCCGCGCGCGCCGAGCCGGCGGCGCGCCGCCGCAGCGCGCGCGCCAGGCGCGGCCCGTGCGGTCCGGCGAGCGCGACCACGACCTCGCCATCGACGGCGCGGCGGGCGAGGTCGTCGAGGCACTCGTCGTCGGCCGGGTCGATCTCGAGGATCCGGCCGCCGCCGGGCGCGACGGTCTCCGCGACCAGGTCGCGGAGCTCGGCGTCGAGCCCGGCGGGGACGAAGACGGCGCCGCCGAGCCCGGCGGGGACGAAGACGGCGCCGCCGCCGGCGAGCGCCCGCAGCGAGGCCGCGGGCGCCAGACCGGCGGCGGCGCCGATGTACACGAGCGTGAGGCTCACCGCGCCGCCGCGGGGCCTGTGTGAGCGGGCTCCGTCAGCTCGTCGGCGACGGGGCCGGGCTCGGGGGCGGCGCCGAAGCGCTGGGACTCGGGGAAGCCGTGAGCGTCTTGGGATCGAAGCCGGTCGCGTACTTGATGGCGGCCTGCTTCTCGGCGTCGGCGAGCCAGGTCTCCCAGGCCTTCGCCTGCATCTGCATCTTGAGCGACTGCTCGATCATCGTCCTGGCCTCGGCCTCGGTCTTCGAGGACCCCGGGGTCTTCTTGGTGACCTCGATGACGTGCCAGCCGAACTGCGACTTGACGGGCACGGAGATCGTGCCGGGCTTGATGCTGAACGCGACCTTGTCGAACTCGGGGACCATGCGGCCCTTGGGGAAGTTGCCGAGGCTGCCGCCCTTGTCCTTGGTACCGGGGTCGATGGAGTACAGCTTGGCGACCTTCTTCCAGTTCGCGTCGCTGTTGTCGGCGGCCAGCAGCTTCTGCACCTTTTCGGCCTCGGCCTCGGTCTTGACGAGCACGTGGCGGGCGTCGACCGCATCGGCCACGACGAACTGCTGCTTGTTCTTGGGGTCGTTGTAGTATGCCGTGATCTGCGCCGGGGTGACCTTGGCGCTCTCGCCGACCTTGACGCGCACCGCTTCCTGGAGCATCTGGGACTCGAGCTGCGTCCTGAGCTGCTCCGTGGTGACGCCTTGCTTCTTCAGCAGATCGTCGAGCTTCTTCTGGCCGCCGACCTGCTCGGTGACCTGCTTGACGCGCTCGTCGAGCTGCGCCTGCGTGACGGTGACCTTCATCTTGGCGGCCTGCTGCTTGATGATCTCGTTCTGCACCAGGTAGTCGATGATGCTCACCTTGAGCTGGTCGTACTGCGCCGTGCCCTCTTTAGGGAACGGAGGAGCGCCCGGCTGCGAGGCGTACTGGGCCTCGGCCTGTTTCCAGATCTGGTCGAACTGCTCCTGCGTGACGGTGGCGTCGCCGACGGAGGCGATAGCCCCGGCCGGGACGCCGGCGCCGCCGCAGGCGGCGAACACGAACGCCGACGCGAGCAGGCCGAGCAGGACCGCAGCCACAATGACTTTCTTCATAGACATTCTCTCCCGGGGATTGAGGACGGGTCGTGAGACACACGGGCTTCAAGTATAGCATCGAGAGTAGCCTCGACCCACATTAAGAGATGTGAATCGGAGCTCTCCCGGTGGGCGCTGAGCGACCGCCGCTGCTTGAAATAGACGATGCGCTCGCGGGCGGCGCGCAGGCGCGCCGCCCATTCGTCGTCGAGGTCGAGACCCTCGAGCTGCAGGCGGCGGCCGCGGTAGGCCACCGAGGAGGCCGCCAGCTCCGCCGCCTTGAGGCGGATGGCCTGCAGGGTCAGCAGGCTCTCGACCGGCTCCGGCGGCGGCCCGAAGCGGTCGCTGAGCTCGGCCTTGACGTCGCCGAGCGCGTTCAGGTCGCGGGCGCGGGCGATGCGCCGGTGGGCGTCGATCTTGCTGGCCTCGTAGGCGATGTAGTCGGGCGGCACGTACGCGGTCACGGGCAGGTCCACGCGCACCGGCGCCGCCAGGGCGGCCTGCTCGCCCTGCAGCTCCCGCACGGCCTCCTCGAGCATCTGCGCGTACATCTCGAAGCCCACGGCCGCCACGTGGCCGCTCTGCTCGTCGCCGAGCAGGTTGCCGGCGCCGCGGATCTCGAGGTCGGCCATGGCGATCTTGAAGCCCGCGCCCAGCTCGGTGTGGTCGCTCAGCGTCTGCAGACGCGCGGCGGCGTCGCTGGTCAGCAGCTCATCGCTCGGGTACAGCAGATAGGCGTAGGCGTGCGCGTCGCTGCGCCCGATGCGCCCGCGGATCTGGTAGAGCTGCGCCAGGCCGAGCATGTCGGCGCGTTCCACGACGAGGGTGTTGGCGCTGGGGATGTCGAGGCCGCTCTCGATGATCGAGGTCGTCACCAGCACGTCGGCCTCGCCGGCGAGGAAGGCGAGCATCACCTTCTCCAGAGCGCGCTCGTGCATCTGCCCGTGAGCCACGAGGATGCGCGCCGACGGCGTCAGCTCGCGCACGTGCTCGGCGGCGCGGTCGATGGTCTCCACGCGGTTGTGCAGGTAGAACGCCTGGCCCTCGCGGGCGAGCTCCTTCTCGAGGGCGATGCGCACGAGGTCGTCGCGGTACTCGCCGATGTAGGTGCGGATCTCGTGGCGCCCGCGGGGCGGCGTCTCGATCACCGAGATGTCGCGGATGCTGGTGAGCGACATCTGCAGGGTGCGCGGGATGGGGGTCGCCGAGAGGCTCATCACGTCCACCTGAAGCTTGAGGCTGCGCAGCAGCTCCTTCTGGCGCACGCCGAAGCGCTGCTCCTCGTCGACCACGACCAGCCCCAGGTCGTGCGGCCGCACGTCGGTGCTCAGCAGACGATGGGTGCCGACGAGCACGTCCAGCCTGCCGGCGCTGAAGTCGGCGAGGATGCGCTTCTGCTCGGCGCCGGTGCGGAAGCGCGAGACCATGCCGACTTTGACGGGCAGGTCGGCGTAGCGCTCGCTGAAGGTCATGTGGTGCTGTTCGGCGAGGATCGTCGTAGGTACCAGCACCAGCGTCTGCTTGCCGGCCTCGGCGGCCTTGAAGGCGGCGCGCAGGGCGACTTCGGTCTTGCCGTAGCCCACGTCCCCGCAGATGAGGCGGTCCATGGGATGCGCCGCCTCCATGTCGTTCTTGACCTGATCGATGGCCTCGGCCTGGTCCTCGGTCTCCTCGTAGGCGAAGGCGTCCTCGAGCTGCCGTGTGAGCTCGCCGTCGGGCGGGAAGGCGAAGCCCGGGATGGCCTGGCGAGAGGCGTAGAGCTCGATCAGCTCGCCGGCCATCTCCACGACCGCCCTGCGGGCGCGCGTCTTGACCGTCTGCCAGTGCGCGCCGCCCAGCTTGTCGAGCGCCGGGGACGCGCCGCTCGCGCCGATGTAGCGGCTGACCTTGCCGATCTGGTCGTGGGGCACGAAGACGCGGTCGTCGCCTCTGAACTCCAGGAGCAGGTAATCGCGGGTGACGCCGGCGACCGTGCGCGTCTCGATGCCCCCGAAGCGGGCGATGCCGTGATCGTCGTGGGCGACGTAGTCGCCGGGGCTCACGTCGAAGAAGGTCGTGAGCCGCGTGCCGGCGGCGAAGCGCTGTTCGCGCGGCGCGCCGCGCAGCAGGGCGCGCTCGTTGACCACGGCCAGCTTGAGATCGGCGGCCACGAAGCCCTCGCGCAGGGGGGCGGCGAGAAAGTAGAGGCCCGCGGCGGCCTCGCCGCCGCGGGCGAGCTGCTCGCGGCTCACGACCTCGGCGCGCAGGTTGCGCAGCCGGTACGTGGCGCGCTCGGCCTCACCCTCGTGACGGAAGACGATGAAGACGCGGTAGCCGTCGCGCACCAGGCGCGCGAGGTCGCGCTCGGCGCCGGCGATGTCGCGGGCCGCGAACCGCGGCCGCGAAGCGTGGAACCGCAGGGGCTGGTCGCGCTGCACGAGGTCCACCCGCAGGGCGCCGGCAAGGAGGGCGCGCGCCTCGGTGAGCGGCACGTAGAGCCGCTCGCGCACCCCCGCGCCCTCGACCGCCATGCCGACCTCGGCGTCGAGCTCGGCCAGCGCCCGGTAGGTCTCGTCGGGGTTGAACACGGCCGTCGCCAGACCGGCGGCGGCGAGCACGTCGGCGAGGCTCGTGAAACGGCCGGCGAGCGCCGTCAGAGCACGCACGCCGGCGCGCCGAAAGAGCTCGTCCGGAGATTCCTCCCTGCCCTCGCGCTCCCAGGCGGCGATCGCCTGGCGCCGGCCGGTCTCGTACTCCGGCAGGGTCGTATCGGCCTCGCACGAAGCGTAGACCGTGGTCCGTGCGAGGTGGCCGCTGGAGCGCTGCGAGTACACCGAGAAGGTGCGCAGGCTCTCCACTTCGTCGCCCCATAGCTCGACGCGCAGCGGGTCGCCCAGCGCCGGGTAGGCATCGACGAGGCCGCCGCGCACGGCGTATTCCCCCCGCGAGCGCACCTGTTCGACGCGCTCGTAGCCGAGCGCGGCGAGCCGCGCGACGACGGCGTCCAGGGAGACCTCGTCGCCGGGCGCGAGCGCCAGCGGGCGCGGTTGCGCCGCGAGCGGCAGAAAGCGCTCGAGCAGAGCCGCGGCGGCGGCGACGACCACGCCGCCGGCGGCCAGCGCGGCGAGCGCCTGCTGGCGCTCGCCGACCACGTGCGCGGCCGGCGCCACGTCGGCGCCGTAGAGCACGCCGCGCCCCGGCAGCACGGGCACCTCGCGATCGAGGTAGAGGGAGAGGTCGGCGGCCAGACGCGTGGCCGCCTCGCCGTCGGGGGCCACGACGAGGCGCCCCACGTCGCCGCCGGCGCGGAGCGCCGTGGCCAGCACGTAGGGCGCGTAAAAGCTCGGGGCGTAGACGGCCGCGCCGCGGCGCAGCCGCGGCGCGGCCGTCTCGAAGGCCTCGCTGTGCATCAGGTACTCGACAAACACAGGATCCTTTCGCGCACGCCGAAAGCCCCGTGCGCCGGGTCTTCGACATCCGAGCCGGTCCCCCAGCACGTTGGCGACGGGGCGGCCGCCGGGGATTGTACCCGAACGCCGGCGGCCAGGCCGCCGCCGCGAGGGAGCCGGCTAGCGCCTCACGGCCAGGCCGGCCGGCGCCCTGCTCGCCGCGACGCGCAGCACGGCGCGCGTGGCTCCGGGCTGCTTGTTGCCGGCCACGTCGTAGGCGCGTGCGACCAGGGCGTAGCTGCCCGCCGGCACGTTGCAGGGGAAGCTCCACACGCCCTGCTCACCCACCTGAAGGGCGGGGATGCGCGTGCTCGCCAGCACGGCGCCGTCCGCCCGCGTGACCGCGATGGTGACCACCGCGCTGGCGCACGAGAAGGCGGGGTCGCTGAGGCCGTAGCGCACCTGCGCCGTGCCGCGCGCCCGTGTCCGCGCACTCCACACGCGCGCCTTGGGGGCGAGCACGTCGGGGCCCGACGGAGAATCGACGAAGGCTTTGAGGCAGACGTTCGCGGCGGCGAAGCCCGGCCTCATCGTCAGATCCTCCCAAGCCTCGCCGTCGGCGCTGACGTAGGACTGGCCGCGGGCCGCCCGCGGGGAGATGAGCTCCGCCGGAGCTTCGAGCGGGATGGGCTCGTCCCCGCCCGGCGCCGTGAGCTTGACGGCGACCACGAACACGTCGCCGTTCGCGACCGCGACAGGAGTCTCGAGCCGCACGGTGTGGTAGCCGCCGACCGCGACGACGCCGGCCCCCACCGGCGCGGCGGCGTCGATATCGACGACGCGGCCGGCGACGCGCACCTCGTAGGAGCTGCCCGGGGCCGGCGTGTAGAAGCTCACGGCGCCGATCGCGCCGCTGCCCGCGCACTTGAACCGGCTCGCGAACCAGGCGGTGTCGGAGCCGAAGCCGAGGCTGCGCGACCAGCCGAGCGCATCGTGCTGGTAGATGGCGTCGTGATCGTCCACGCTCTCGGCGCCGTTGAACACGGCCATGTCCCGCCCGTAGTTGGCGTCGTAGTACGAGATCCAGAAGTAGCCGGCGTCGCCCCAGTCCAGGCCCCAGCTGTTCTCGATGAGAAAGGCGCCGTCGCCGGGGGGCGCCTCGTTGAATCGCGCCGCCGGAAAGCCGTCGTCCCAGCCCACGCAGGTCACGTGATGGCCGAGCTCGAGACCGGCGGTCGTGGAGTAGTAGGCGAAGGTGTCGTAGTTGTGGTACTCGCCCTCGAAGGCCATCGCGGTGTCCACCGCGCCGTAGGTGCTCACGGCCCACTTGAGCGCGTCGTTGTCGAGCGGCGCCCCGCGATTCGGCAGGTACAGCACCTCCTGCACGTGGCGCACCGGCGGCAGCCCCTCCGGCGACCAGCCCTTGCGCGGATACGGGTCGTCGCGCTCCAGCACGGGGCCGTCCCAGCGCGCGAAGTAGGCCGTTGAGAGGCGCGCGTCGGAGCGCCCCTCGAAGTCGAGGCGCGAGCCCATGTGGTTGGCCATGTTGTTCTCGGAGAAGTCGAACAGCGCGCCGGGGAGCAGACACGACTCGAGCGAGGCCATGGCGGAATGGATCCAGCACGTGCTGTAGCTGTCCTGCGAGCGCACCGGCGTGCCCTTGCCCTGGTCGCGGAGGTCGTAGGAGGCGGGGTATGGGCCGGCGGCCTCCCACGGCAGGACGCCGGCAGGCGCCGCGTCGCCCTGCGCCGCGCCCACCGGCGCGGCCCCGGGGAGCGCGACGCACAGCGCCACGACCAGCGCCACGACCAGCCAACGCAGCGCCGCCGGCGCGCGCAGACTCATGTGGCGGCGACCCTTGCGCTCGTCCTCGATGAGTGAAGCAGACCATCCATCGCCCTTCTTATCGCCGCTCGCGGCCCGCGAGTCAACCCGGCCGGGGGCGCAACGTCGTCGGCGCTTCCGTCGGGGGCGCGACTCAGCGTAGGATGGTCAGCGGATGGGAGGCTCACCTTGAAGCGGCGACGGTTTGCGGCGGCGATGCTGTGCTTCGTCGCGCTCGCCGCGGCGAGCGCCGGCCTGCGGCCGGCGCCGGCCGCGGCGAGCGTCTCCTCGACGATCTCCTCCATCCTCCAGAAGCACGGCGTCGCCGGCGGCCGCACGGGCGTCTACGTCTGGGACTTCGACGCCGCCCGGCAGGTCTTCGCCGGCTACGCCGACACGCGCCTCGCTCCCGCTTCCAACATGAAGCTCGTCACCACGTCCTCGGCCCTGAGCGGATGGGGGCCCCGGCACCGCTTCAAGACCGAGCTCTACGGGCCCGACGTACCGGTCTACGAGGGCGTCCTCTACGGCGACCTCTACCTCAAGGGCTTCGGCGACCCGAGCCTGTCCACGCTCTCGTACCAGCGTGAAGTGCTGCACCTCACCACGGCCTCCTTCGAGGCGTTCGCACGGCGTCTGCGCACGCTCAAGGTCCGCAAGGTCCAGGGCAGCGTGCTGGGCGACGAGAGCTGGTTCGACGTGAAGCGCGGCGGCCCGACCTGGACGCCGGGGCTGCAGCTCGAGTGCGGGCTGCTGTCGGCGCTCTCCGGCAACGAGAGCCTCGCCAACGGCAATCGCGTGCAGGATCCGGCCACCTACGCCGCCGGGCTCCTCACCGAGGCCTTGCGCGCCAAAGGCGTCAAGGTCACCGGCAAGCCCGGGGCGGGCAAGGTCCCCGAGACCGCCCGGCTGCTCAAGCAGCAGTTCTCGGCGCCCCTGAGCGCGCTGCTCAAGCGCATGAACAAGCACAGCGACAACTTCTTCGCCGAGATCATGCTCAAAGGGCTCGGCAAGGACTTCAACGGCGAGGGGAGCACGCGGGCCGGCCTCGAAGTGTCGCGCGCCAACCTCGCCGCCATGGGGCTCGATCCGGCTTCGTATCGCCTGCTCGACGGCTGCGGCCTGAGCTACGAGAACCGGCTCACCGCCAGGGATCTGGTGCGCATCATGGGCGCCGCGCGCCGGCGCTTCGACTTCGACGACTACTACGATTCGCTGGCCATCGCCGGCGTGGACGGGACTCTGGAAGACCGCATGCGCGGCACGGCCGCGGCCGGCAACGCGCACGCCAAGACCGGCACGCTCAACATCGCCGTCTGCCTCTCGGGGTACGTGACGAGCGCCAACGACCGCCTCGTGGGCTACGCGATCCTCGTCAACGGCGGCGCGGTGAGCTGGGGCAACGCCACCGCCGCCCAGGACGACATCGTCGCGATGCTGGCGGCCACCAGCCTCTCGGGGGCGCGGCAGATCCGCGTGACGCCGATGCTGCGCCAGCACCCGCTGTCAGCGTTCGCGGCCGTTAACCCGGTTGGCGGCTTCCTCCAGGCCGTCGTGCAGCCATAGCTCCACGGCGTCGGCCGAGGCGCCCACAAGGGCGGCCACCTCGGCCTTGCTCTCGCCGAACCGGTGGAGCACGTAGCCGGCGACGATGTCCGGGTCGTAGCTCGCCGGCCGGTCCACGCCCACGCGCAGGCGCGCGTAACCCGGCCCCAGCAGCCCGGTGATGCTCTTGAGGCCGTTGTGACCGCCGCTGCCGCCGCCCTCCATGAGCCGCAGGCGCCCAAACGGCAGGTCGATATGGTCGTGCACGACCAGCACCCGCGCGAGCGGCAGCTTGAGCGTGCGCACGGCGGCGGCCACGCTGCGCCCGGAGTCGTTCATGAAGGTCGTGGGCTGCAGCGCGAGGACGGGACGGCCGTCGATGGCGCCGTCGGCGCAGCGGCCGTCGAAGCCGCGCTTCGCCCGCGAAAACCCGTGGCGGCGGGCCAGCTCCTCGACCACCTGGTAGCCGACGTTGTGGCGGGTGCCTTCGTAGATCGCCCCGGGGTTTCCCAAGCCGACGATCAGATACTCCACGTTGCGCTGCGGGCGAAAGATGGCCACGACGCCTGCCGTTCAGGCGGCCCGCCGTGAGGCGGCGGTCAGTCCGCCGCCTCCTTCTCGCCCTTGCCGACGATCTGGGGCTCGGCCTCGGAGGCGCCCTCCGCGGCGGCGGCGCCTTCTTCGCCCTCTTCTTCGACCTTGCGCGGCGGCAGCACCGAGCACAGCACCTGCTCGGGGTCGTCGACGATCTCGAGGCCCTCGGGGACGACCAGATCGCCGACCTTGGCGGTGTCGTTGACGTCCATCTCGCTGATGTCGAGCGTAAGGTGCTCGGGGATGGCCGTGACGAGGCCGCGGACCGTGACCTCGCGGGTGGACTCGTCGAGCATGCCACCGGCGAGGACGCCCCTGGCCTCGCCCTCGAAGCTCACCGCCACCGTGGTCTCGATGGTCTCGTCGAGGCGGATCTCCTGGAGGTCGAGGTGCGTGAGCGTGCTCTTGACGGGGTCGAGCTCCATGTCCTTGATGATGGCGTGGTGGGCGCGCTTGTGGCCCTCGACGGTGATCTCGAGGACGGCGTGCGTGCCGGCGCCCGTGGAGAGCGCGCCGCGCAGCGCGCGCGGGTCGACGGCGAACATGGTCGCCGCTGTGCCGTGGCCGTAGAGCACGCCGGGGATGAGCCCGGCCTTGCGCAGGCGCCGGGCGGCGCGGCTGCCGGTGACAGCGCGCGGTTGCACGACGATGCTGACTTTGTCCATTGGTCGTCTCCTGCTAGAAAAGTTGATTCTCGCCGGCGAACAGCTCGCTCACCGACTCGTCCTCGAACACGTTCTTGATGGTGCGGGCAAGGATGTCGGCGACGCTGAGGACCTTGACCTTGGTGTCCTCGGGGCCGACCTCCACGTGCACGGTGTCTGTGACCACGACCTCCTTGACCGGCGACCGCCGGATGCGCTCGAAGGCGGGCCCGCTGAAGACGCCGTGGGTGGCCGTGACGTAGACCTCCTTGGCGCCGTTCTCGTAGAGCGTCTCGACGGCGGCGGTGGCGGACCCGGCCGTGTCGATCATGTCGTCGACGATGACGGCGATCTTGTCGCGCACGTCGCCGATGAAGTGCATGGTCTCGGCGCGGTTGTGCTCGGGGCGCATCTTGGTCAGCACGGCCAGCCCGGTGCCCGGCAGCCGGCTGATGAAGCGCTTGGCGAGCTTGACGCCGCCGGCGTCGGCCGAGACCGCCACGAGCGGCGTGTCGCCGAAGTCCTTGTAGCGGAAGTAGTCGGCCAGCATGGGCACGGCCGTCATATGGTCGACGGGGATCTCGAAGAAGCCCTGGATCTGGCCCTGGTGCAGGTCCATGGAGAGCACCCGGTCGACGCGCGCCGCTTCGAGCAGGGTGGCGATGAGGCGCGCCGTGATGGGCTCGCGGGCGGCGCTCTTTTTGTCCTGCCGGGAGTAGGGGTAGTACGGCATGACCGCGGTGATGCGCCGCGCCGAAGCGAGCTGCGCCGCCTGGATCATGATGAGCAGCTCCATGACCTCGTCGTTGAGCCGGTCTTTCGGCGACTGCACGATGAAGGCGTCGGCCCCCCGGATGCTTTCGTCGTAGCGCGCGTAGATCTCGCCGTTGGCGAAGGTCTTGAGCAGCACGCCGCCGAGGTTGATACCCAGCTTCTCGGCGATCTTCGCGCCGAGCACGGGATTGCTGCGTCCCGAGAAGACCATGAGGCGCTTCTGCGGGGAGGTAACGCAGCAGGAAGACTCAGCCACCACGTCCCCTTCCTTGATGGGCTTCCGGCCGAAACGGGATTGTACCAGACGAGGGACGCCCGGCCCGAAGGGCTCAGTGAGCGGCGCCCCTGCGGCGCGCCCCTCGTGGGCCCACGTGCGGCGGCTAATGGGCGTGCTCCCGCGACTGCTCGTCGAGCCGCCGCGCCGCACGGCGCGCGGCGTAGCCGTCGATGTTCTCCTGTTTGCCGCGCGCCACACCGAGGGCGCCCGGTGGCACGTCGCGGGTGATCACCGAGCCCGCCGCCGTGAAGGCGCCGTCGCCGATGGCGACCGGCGCCACGATGGTGGTGGCGCTGCCGGTGCGCACGTTGTCGCCGATGGTCGTGGCGTGCTTCTCGTAGCCGTCGTAGTTGGCGGTGATGTTGCCGGCGGCGATGTTGCTGTGGCGGCCCACCACGGCGTCGCCCACGTAACTGAGGTGCGGTACCTTGCTGCCCTCGCCGATGCGGCTGTTCTTGATCTCGACGAAGGCGCCGGCCTCGGCGCCCTCGGCGAGCACCGTGTTGGGGCGGATGTAGGCGAACGGGCCGACGCTGCAGCCCGAGCTGATGACGCATTCACAGAGGTGCGAGCCGACCACGCGGGCGCGGTCGCCGACGAAGGCGTCGCGCAGAAACGCGCCGGGGCCGATCTCGCCGGCGGCGCCCACGGTGGTGCGTCCGAGCAGGTGCGTGTTGGCGCGGATCAACGTGTCGCGGCCGACCTCCACGCCCCAGTCCACGAACGTCGTGCCTGGGTCCTCGACGGTGACGCCGGCGAGCATGAGACGCTCCAGCAGCCGCCGGCGCATGGCGGCGTTGACGAGGGCCAGCTCGACGCGCGAGTTGACGCCCATGCACATCTCCTCGTCGTCGCTCTCAAAGGCGACCACGGTGTGCTCGGCGTCGATGAGCAGGTGCACGACATCGGTGAGGTACAGCTCACCCTGCGCGTTGTCGCCGCCCAGCCGCGCCAGCGCCGGGCGCAGGGCGTCGCCGCGGAACACGTAGAGGCCCACGTTGATCTCGTCGATCTCGCGCTCGCCCGCCGAGGCGTCCTTGAACTCGACGATGCGCGCCAGGCGCTCGTCGGCGTCGCGCACGATGCGCCCGTAATGGGCGGGGTCGTCGAGGCGCACCGTGGTGAGCGTGGCCGCGGCGTCGGCGTCGAGGTGCCGCTGAAAGAGGCCGGCGACAAAGTCGCCGTGCACCAGCGGCACGTCGCCGTACAGCACCATGATGTCGCCCTCAAAGCCGGCCAGCGGCTCGAGGCCCGCGCGCACGGCGTCGCCGGTGCCGTTGCGCTCCTCCTGCACCGCGCGTTCGCAGCCCACGGGCAGGATATCGGCGATGCGCTCCTGGTCGGGGCCTGTGACGACAACGATACGCTCCGGCGAGATGCTGAGCGCAGCGTCGATGACGTAGGCGAGCATAGGCCGGCCGCAGACCTCGTGCAGCACCTTGGGGACGTCGGACTTCATGCGCGTGCCGAGGCCCGCCGCGAGGATCACGACGGCCAGCGGCGGGCGCTTGCCTGTGGGTCTGTCGGTCATATGTCTCACCTGACGGGAGTGGTGGTCGCGGGCGCCGTCCGCGCGTCTGGAAGTGGCTGGGGCGGGAGGATTCGAACCTCCGGATGCCGGGACCAAAACCCGGTGCCTTACCACTTGGCTACGCCCCAGCGCCGGCCGGCCGGGGCGCCGCGGGGCGCCGCGCCGCCCGCCGCAAAGCGGCAGGGTAGTGTATCACCCCACGTGACCATCCCCGTCACTCAGGCGCCGGTGAGCCACGAATGGGGCGCCCGGCGGGTGCATAGCCGGCAGCTCTCCCGGCGGGCGGCGCTCCCGGCGGGTGCACAGCGCGCAGCGCTCCCGGCGGGCGGCGCTCCGCGGGGCGACGCTCCCGGCGGGCAACGCTCCGCGGGGCGACGCTCCCGGCGGGCGCCGCTGACCCTGTGGAGAAGGCCGCATCCTCGACTCTCTCGCCGCGCACGGCCGTCCGCGGGCTCGCTCGCCGGGGGAAGACAGG
>JBAXRL010000040.1:0-13019 GCA_037131205.1 Actinomycetes bacterium
CGCCGGGAAGTCCTTCCCGACCCCGTCTACAACAGCAAGCTGGTCACGCAGGTCATCAACAAGGTGCTGCTGGACGGCAAGAAGTCCACCGCCGAGCAGATCGTCTACGGCGCCCTCGAGATCGTCCGCGAGAAGACCGGCCGCGACCCGGTCGAGGTCATGCAGGACGCCGTCCAGGCGCTCACGCCGCACCTCGAGGTCCGCAGCCGGCGCGTCGGCGGCGCCACCTATCAGGTGCCCGTCGAGGTGCCCGGTCGCCGCGCCCGCACGCTCGCCATCCGCTGGCTGGTCAGCTACGCCCGCAATCGTCGCGAGAAGGTCATGGCCGAGCGCCTCGCCGGCGAGATGACCGACGCTCTGGCCGCTCAGGGTGGCGCCTTCAAGAAGAAGGACGACATCTTCCGCATGGCGCAGGCCAACAAGGCGTTCGCCCACTACCGCTGGTAATCCGCCGAGGGCCCCTCACTGACCGTCGTCGGTGAGGGGCTTTCGCATGGAAGGAACAAGCTAAGGGACATGCGACAGTACTCGCCGCGGAACACGCGCAACATCGGCATCATGGCGCACATCGACGCCGGCAAGACGACCACCACCGAGCGCATCCTGTACTACACAGGTAAGACGCACAAGATCGGTGAGGTCCACGAGGGCGCGGCCGTGATGGACTGGATGGCGCAGGAGCAGGAGCGCGGCATCACCATCACCTCCGCCGCCACTACCGTCGCCTGGCGCGACACGCAGATCAACATCATAGACACGCCCGGGCACGTGGACTTCACCATGGAAGTGGAGCGCAGCCTGCGCGTGCTGGACGGCGCCATCGCCCTGTTCTGCTCCGTCGGCGGCGTAGAGCCGCAGTCGGAGACGGTGTGGCGGCAGGCCGACAAGTACGGCATCCCGCGCATCGCCTTCGTCAACAAGATGGACCGCATCGGCGCCGACTTCTTCCGCGGCCTCGAGATGATGGTCGACCGCCTGGGGGCCAACCCCGTGGCGCTGCAGATCCCCATCGGCCGCGAGGCCGAGTTCCGCGGCATCATCGATCTCATCGAGATGAAGGCCCTCGTCTATCAGGACGAGCTGGGCGCCGACTTCGAGATCGTCGCCATCCCCGAGGAGCTGCGGCCGCAGGCCGACGAGTACCGCCTCAAGCTCGTCGAGTCCATCGCCGATCACGACGACCACCTGCTCGAGACATATCTCGAGGGTCGCGAGATCACCCCCGCGCACCTGCGCGAGGTGATCCGCCAGGCGACCCTCGACATCAGCATCACACCGGTGCTGTGCGGCTCGGCCTTCAAGAACAAGGGCGTGCAGCCGCTCATGGACGCCGTCATCGACTTTTTGCCATCGCCGCTCGATGTGCCTCCGGTCGTGGGCCTCAAGCCCAACGGCGATGCGGCGGCGCGTCCGGCGGACGACGACGCGCCCTTCTCGGCGCTGGCCTTCAAGGTCGCCGTCGACCCGCATGTCGGCAAGCTCACCTACTTTCGCGTCTACTCAGGCACGCTGAAGGCCGGCTCGTACGTGCTCAACTCCACCAAAGACAAGCGCGAGCGCATCAGCCGCATCCTGCAGATGCACGCCAACCACCGCGAGGACCGCGACGAGATCTACGCCGGCGAGCTGGCGGCCGCCGTGGGGCTCAAATACACGACCACCGGCGAGACGCTCTGCGAGATCGGCAAGCCGATCATCCTCGAGTCCATGGACTTCCCCGAGCCGGTGATCTTCGTGGCCATCGAGCCCAAGACCAAGGCCGACGAGGAGAAGCTCGGCAACTCCCTGCAGCGCCTCTCCGAAGAGGATCCCACCTTTCGCGTGCACACCGACGAGGAGACGGGGCAGACGATCATCGCGGGCATGGGCGAGCTCCACCTCGAGATCATCGTCGACCGGCTGGTGCGGGAGTTCCACGTCGACGCCAATGTGGGCAAGCCTCAGGTGGCCTACCGTGAGACGATCCGCAACAAGGTCGAGAAGGTCGAGGGCCGCTTTGTCCGCCAGAGCGGCGGGCGCGGCCAGTACGGTCACGTGGTCATCGAGATGCAGCCCAACGAACCGGGTGGCGGCTACGAGTTTGAGAGCCGTATCCAGGGCGGCGCCGTCCCGCGCGAATACATCCCCTCGGTCGACGCCGGCATCCAGGAGGCCATGAGCAGTGGCGTGCTCGCCGGCTATCCGGTGGTCGACATCAAGGTGGCGCTCATCGACGGGAGCTACCACGAGGTCGACTCCTCAGACATGGCCTTCAAGATCGCCGGCTCGCTGGCCTTCAAGAACGCCGCCCAGAAGGCCAAGCCCGTGCTCCTCGAGCCGATGATGGCCGTCGAGGTCGTCACGCCGGCCGAGTTCATGGGCGACGTCATGGGCGACATCAGTTCGCGGCGCGGCCACATCGACGGCATGGAGCCGCGCGGCAACGCCCAGGTGATCACCGCCACGGTGCCGCTGTCGACGATGTTCGGGTACGCCACCGACGTGCGCTCCACGACCCAGGGCAGGGCCACCTACACCATGCAGTTCAAGCACTACGCCGAGGCGCCCGCCTCCATCGCCAGCGAGATCGTCGCCAAGGTGCGCGGTGGGTGATCTTCGTGAGCAGCGGCTCGTTTGCCCCCGCCGGTCGGCTTCGTGTATACTGCCGACCCTTGGTACGGCAAGCAGCCGTGCCGCTTTTTGTGTGACCTCAACCTCCGGGTTTCGGGAAAAGGAGTAGCAGACATGGCCAAGCAGAAGTTTGACCGCAGCAAGCCACATATGAACGTCGGCACCATCGGTCACGTCGACCATGGCAAGACGACCCTCACCGCTGCGATCACGCTCGTGCTGCACGCCCGCGGTGTGGGCACCACCCAGTTCACCGCGTTCGACATGATCGACAAGGCGCCCGAAGAGCGCGAGCGCGGCATCACCATCGCCACCGCGCACGTCGAGTACGAGACCGAGAAGCGCCACTACGCGCACGTCGACTGCCCGGGCCACGCCGACTACATCAAGAACATGATCACGGGCGCCGCCCAGATGGACGCCGCCATCCTCGTGGTCGGCGCCGACGACGGCCCCATGCCGCAGACCCGCGAGCACATCCTCCTCGCGCACCAGGTCAACGTGCCGCACATCATCGTCTACATGAACAAGGTCGACCTTGTCGACGATCCCGAGCTCATCGAGCTCGTCGAGATGGAGGTGCGCGAGCTGCTCAGCGAGTACGAGTTCCCCGGCGACGACCTCCCCGTCATCAAGGGCTCCGCGCTCAAGGCTCTCGAGTGCGGCTGCGGCAAGGACGACTGCGAGTGGTGCAAGAGCATCATCGAGCTCACAAACGCCCTCGATGAGTATCTGCCCGAGCCCGTGCGCGACATCGACAAGCCGTTCCTCATGCCCGTCGAGGACGTCTTCACCATCACCGGGCGCGGCACTGTCGCCACCGGCCGTGTGGAGCGTGGCATCGTCAAGGTCGGTGAGGAGGTCGAGATCGTCGGCATGCGCGACAAGCCGCTGAAGACCACCGTCACCGGCGTCGAGATGTTTCGCAAGCTGCTCGATGAGGGGCGTGCCGGCGATAACGTCGGGCTCCTTCTGCGCGGCACCAAGCGCGAGGAGATCCAGCGCGGCATGGTCTGCTGCAAGCCTGGCAGCATCACCGGTCATACGCACTTCCTGACGCAGATCTACGTCCTCTCCAAGGACGAAGGCGGCCGCCATACGCCGTTCTTCAACGGCTATCGCCCGCAGTTCTACTTCCGCACCACCGACGTCACCGGCGTCATCACCCTCGAAGAGGGCGTCGAGATGGTCATGCCCGGCGACAACACCGTCATGGAAGTCAAGCTCATCACCCCGATCGCCATGGACGAGGGTCTGCGCTTCGCGATTCGCGAGGGCGGCCGCACTGTGGGCGCCGGGGCGATCACCAAGATCATCGAATAGGTCGCAGCACAGATCGGGCCGGGTGTGTTTGTCGCGCTCGCGCGACGGACACACCCGGCCACGTGAACAGGACAGAGAAGGCGAGAGAGTGGCTCAGCAGAAGATCCGCATAAGGTTGAAGTCCTACGATCACGAGCTGATCGAGCGCAGCGCGCAGTCCATCGTGGAGACAGCGCAGCGCAGCGGCGCGACCATCTCTGGCCCCGTGCCGCTCCCCACAGAGAAAAACGTCTACTGCGTCATCAAGAGCCCGTTCAAGGACAAGGACTCCCGCGAGCACTTCGAGATCCGCACGCACAAGCGGCTCATCGACATCCATCAGCCGACGGCCAAGACCGTCGACCAGTTGATGAGGCTCGATCTTCCGGCCGGTGTCCACATCGAGATCAAGCTGTAGAGAGAATGACTGGCATCATCGGCAAAAAAGTGGGCATGACCCAGCTCTTCGACGACGACGGCAATGTCGTGGCCGTCACCGTCGTCCAGGCCGGCCCCTGCCCGGTCACGCAGGTCCGTACCCTCGACATCGACGGCTACGAGGCCGTGCAGCTTGCCTTCGAGGAGTGCAAGGACAAGCACATCAGCAAGCCCGAGCTGGGCCACCTCAAGAAGGCCGGCCTCAAGCACGGCATGCGCCATCTGGTCGAGTTCGACGGGCTCGGCGATCTCAAGATCGGCGATACCGTCACGGTCGAGGCGTTCGCGGACGGCCAGGCAGTCACCGCCACCGGGGTCAGCAAGGGCAAGGGGTTCCAGGGCACCATCAAGCGGCACAACTTCAGTCGCGGCCCCGAGACCCACGGTTCGCACAACGTCCGGCAGCCGGGTTCCATCGGCGCCAGCGCGTACCCTGCGCGAGTGTTCAAGGGCATGCGCATGAGCGGGCACATGGGGGCGCAGCGCGTCACCCAGCAGGGTCTCAAGATCGTGCGTCGCGACGTCGAGAACAACCTGCTGCTCATCAAGGGCTCCGTGCCCGGCGCCAGGAACTCCGTCGTCGTCATCAAGGGTAGGTAGTCGTGAGCGCCGACGAGATCAAGAAGGCCGCCGCCAAGCCGGCCGCCAAGAAGCCGGCCGCGAAAGCGGCGCCCAAGAAGGCCGCCGCCAGGAAGCCGGCCGCCAGTAAGGCCGCCGCCAGGAAGCCGGCGCCCAGGAAGGCAGTCGCCAGGAAGGCCGTCGCCGCGCAGCCCGTCGAGAAGGCGCGCGTCGAGCGCCCTCCCAGGATCAAGCCCGAGAAGCAGGCGCCGCCTGAGCCGCGTCACGGCAAGCTCGGCATGGCCACGGTCGTCGACGCCGGCGGCAACGAGATCGAGACGCGCGACCTCAGCAAGCGCCTGTTCGCGGTCCCGGCCGACGTCAACACGCTGCATCTTGTCGTGCGCGCCGAGCAGGCCGCGCGGCGTCGCGGCACAGCGTCGTCCAAGACCCGCGGCGAGGTTTCCGGCTCCACCGCCAAGCTGTATCGCCAAAAGGGCACCGGCCGCGCCCGCGCCGGCAGCGTCAAGTCGCCGCTGCGCACCGGCGGCGGCGTCACCTTCGGCCCCCGGCCGCGCAGCTTCGCCTTCAAGATCAATCGCAAGGTCGTGCGCCAGGCTCTGGCCATGGCGCTGAGCAACCGCGCCGAGAACGGCAACGTGTTCGTGGCCGCCGGCCTCAGGTTCGAGGCGCCGAGCACCGCCACCATGGACGAGTTTCTCGTGAATCTCGACATCGCGGCGCCGGTGCTCGTCGTCACCCACGACGAGCCGACCGTCACCAGGTCAGTGCGCAATCTGCGGTACGCGGAAGCGTCCGAGGTCGGCGCGCTCTCCACCGAGCGGGTGCTCCGCGCGCGCTCGCTGGTCCTTACCGAGAAGGCGTTCGCGGCCCTGAATGAGGCGTAGTCATGGTTGAAGCAGAAAAGATCATCATCAAGCCGATCATCTCCGAGAAGAGCTACGCGCAGATCGACCACAACCGGTACACCTTCCAGGTGCACCTGGATGCGCACAAGACCATGATCGCCCAGGCGGTCGCCCAGCTCTTCAACGTCACGGTGGTCGCCGTCTCGACGGCCAACATGCGTCCCAAGCCCAAGCGCCGCGGCGCCTCGCGCGGGCATACCTCGGCCTGGAAGAAGGCCGTCGTGCAGCTTGCGCCCGGCGACAAGATCGAATTCTTCGAGGGCAGGTAATGGGCATCAAGAGATTCAAGCCGACCTCGCCCGGCCGCCGCTTCATGACGGTCGACACGTTCGAGGACATCACGCGCAGCGAGCCGGAGCGTTCGCTGCTGGCGCCGCTCAAGAAGAACGGCGGCCGCAACAGCTACGGGCGCATCACGACGCGCCACAAGGGCGGCGGTCACAAGCGGCGCTACCGCGTCATCGATTTCCGCCGCGACAAGGACGGCGTGCCGGCCAGGGTCGCGCACATCGAGTACGACCCTAACCGCTCGGCGCGTATCGCACTTCTGCACTACGCCGACGGCGAGAAGCGTTACATCCTCGCGCCGCAGGGCCTCAAGGTGGGCGACACCGTCGAGTCCGGCGCCGCCGCCGACATCAAGGCCGGCAACGCGCTGCCGCTCGAGAACATCCCGTCGGGCACCACGATCCACAACATCGAGCTGCAGCCGGGTCGCGGCGGGCAGCTGGTACGCAGCGCCGGCACGAGCGCTCAGCTGCAGGCCAAGGAAAAGGGCTACGGCGTCGTGCGTCTGCCCTCCGGCGAGCTGCGCCGCATCCGCCTCGCCTGTCGCGCCACAGTCGGCGAGATCGGTAACTCCGATCACTCCAACATCTCCGGCGGCAAGGCCGGCCGCACCCGCTGGCGCGGCGTGCGCCCGACGGTGCGCGGTACGGCCATGAACCCGGTCGACCACCCGCACGGCGGCGGCGAGGGCAAGACCACCGCCGGCCGTCACCCGGTCACGCCGTGGGGCGTGCCCACGCTGGGCTACCGCACGCGCACCAAGCACAAGCAGTCAGACAAGTTCATCATCCGCGGCCGCAAACGCGGCAAGCGTGGGTAGGGCAGGAGGCACCTTTTGAGCAGGTCAGCAAAGAAAGGTCCGTTCGTGGACGAGCGTCTTCTCAAGCGCATCGTCGACATGAACGCCGCCGGCCAGAAGAAGATGATCAAGACCTGGTCGCGGGCCTCGACGGTGTTCCCCGACATGGTCGGTCACACCATCGCCGTGCACGACGGGCGCAAGCACGTGCCCATCTTCATCAGCGAGTCGATGGTCGGTCACAAGCTGGGCGAGTTCGCGCTCACCCGCACGTTCCGCGGTCACATCAAGGGCGACCGCTCGGCGAGAAGGTAACGGGGTCATGGCAGTAAGGGCACAAGCGAAGTACATCCGTGTCGCGCCACGCAAGGCGCGCGAGGTCGTCGACCTCATCCGCGGCAAGTCCGTGGCCGAGGCGCGCAGCACGCTGTTCTTCGCCAATCGCAACGCCGCGCGGGTGGTGGCCAGGGTCTTGAACTCCGCCGTCGCCAACGCCGAGAACAACAACGCGCTCTCGGCCGACGATCTGTACGTCAAAGAGGCTCGTGTCGATGAGGGTCCGACCCTCAAACGGTGGAAGTTCCGGGCCATGGGCCGCGTGAACCGCATCCAGAAGCGCAGCAGCCACATCACCATCGCCGTGGAGCAGAGGGAGGTCCGTTCCTAGTGGGCCAGAAGGTACATCCGGGCGGCTTCCGCGTCGGCGTCATCCACGACTGGAAGTCTCACTGGTATACGGAGAAAGAGTTCAGCAAGTTCCTGCTCGAAGACGAGCGCGTCCGCGCTCACATCATGCGCAAGCTCGCCCACGCCGGACTGTCGCGCATCATCATCCGCAAGGATCAGAACAACGTGACCATCGACATCCACACCGCGCGGCCGGGCATCGTGATCGGCAAGAGCGGCTCGGAGGTCGATGCGCTGCGCAAGGAGATCCACGCGCTGACCAGCAAGAACGTGCAGGTCAACATCGTCGAGGTCAAGCGCCCCGAGCTCGACGCCGTGCTGGTCGCCCAGTCCATCGCCGAGCAGCTCGAGAACCGCGTCAGCTTCCGTCGCGCCATGAAGCGCGCCCTGACGAGCGCCATGCGCTCGGGCGCCGCCGGCATGCGCGTGCGCTGCGGCGGCCGTCTGGGCGGCGCCGAGATGGCGCGCAACGAGCACTACAGCGAGGGCCGCGTGCCGCTGCACACCTTGCGCGCCGACATCGACTACGGTTTTCGCGAGGCGCGCACCACCTTTGGCCGCATCGGCGTGAAAGTCTGGATCAACAAGGGCGAGATCCTGCCCGAGGGCTACCCGATGGACGAGGCCAAGGCGCGCCAGGAGCGCGACGAACAGCGCCGCGACGACCGTGGTCGCGGTCCGCGCCGCGACGGCGGTGGCCGGCCCGGCGGTCCCGGTGGTCCCGGCGGTCGTTCCGGCGGCCCCGGCGGTCCTGGTGGTCGTTCGGGCGGTCCCGGCGGTCCCGGCGGTCGTTCCGGCGGTCCCGGCGGTCGTGCGGGTGGTCCCGGCGGTCGTTCGGGTGGTCCCGGCGGTCGTGCGGGCGGTCCCGGCGGTCCCGGCGGCCGTCAGCAAGGTCGCCCGGCGCCCAGCGGGCCCAGCGTGCCGATGGGCCGCAAGGCGCCCGATCGCAAGGCGCCGCCGGCGCCCGCCGACAAGGCCAAGGCTCCGGCCGAGCCCAAGCCGGCCGCGCCGACCACCGAGCAGAGCAGCTGACGGTAGAGAGGACGTAGACGATGCTCCTGCCGAAGAGAGTAAAGCACAGAAAGCAACAGCGCGGCCGCATGGCCGGCGCCGCGAAAGGCGGCACCAGCGTCGATTTCGGCCAGTTCGGCCTGAAGGCGCTGGAGTGCGGCTGGGTCAACAATCGCCAGATCGAGGCGGCCCGTATCGCGATGACCCGCCACATGAAGCGTGGCGGCAAGGTGTGGATCAACGTGTTTCCGCACAAGCCGGTCACGAGAAAGGCCGCGGAGACCCGCATGGGCGGCGGCAAGGGTTCGCCCGAGTCATGGGTGGCCGTGGTCAAGCCCGGCAAGGTCATGTTCGAGCTCGCCGGCGTGAGCGAGCCTGTGGCTCGCGAGGCCATGCGTCTGGCCGCCCACAAGCTGCCCATCAAGTGCAAGTTCGTGACCAGGGAGGGGAGTCTCTTTGAAGGCTAGCAAGCTCCGCGAGCTCTCCGACGACGAGCTGATCGTGCGTCTCAAGGACACGCGCAAGGAGCTCTTCAACCTGCGTTTCCAGCACGCTACGGGGCAGCTCGACAACCCGCACAAATTGAACGCGACGCGCCGCGAGATCGCCCGTCTGCTCACCATGCAGTCGGAACGCGAGCGGGTTCGCAAGGCAGCCGGTGGTGAAGCCTGATGGCGACGACGAAGAAGACAGACAGCGGCAAGCCCGCAGCCAAGCAGTCGGCGGCGCGTAAGCCGGCCGCGAAGAAGGCGGCGGCCAAGAAGGCGGCGGTCAAGAAGCCCGCCGCCAGGAAGGTCGCCGAGATCGTGGCCGTCAAGCCGGCCAGGAGAGTCTCGGCAGCCAAGATCAAGGCCAAGGCCGAGCGTCTGGCCCCCGAGAAGGTGCCGGGGCGCAAAGAGCGCCGCGGCATCGTGGTCAGCGACGCCATGGACAAGACGATCGTCGTGCGTATCGACGTGGTCCAGAAGCACGAGCGGTACGGCAAGGTGGTGCGCCGTTCGAGCAAGCTGCACGCGCACGACGAACAGAACGTGGCCGGCATCGGCGATCTCGTGCGCGTCGTCGAGACGCGCCCGTTGAGCGCGAGCAAGCGGTGGCGCCTTCTTGAGATCCTCAAGAAGGCCAAGTAAGAGAGCCGGCAGAGGAAGCAAATGATCCAGGTTGAGTCCAGATTACGAGTCGCCGATAACACGGGCGCCCGCGAGATCCTCTGCATCCGGATCCGCGGAGGCTCCCGGCGGCGCTATGCGACGGTCGGCGACATCATCGTCGGCACCGTCAAGGTCGCCACGCCAGGCGGCGGCGTCAAGAAGGGCGAGGTGGTTCGCGCCGTGGTGGTGCGCACCAGGAAGGAGCTCGGTCGCAAAGACGGCACGTACATCGCCTTCGACGAAAACGCCGCCGTGCTGATCGACAACCAGAACAACCCGCGCGGGACCCGCATCTTCGGCCCCGTGGCCCGCGAGCTGCGCGAGAAGAACTTCATGAAGATCGTCTCGCTCGCCCCCGAGGTGTTGTGATGAGCAAGATCAAGATGAAGATCAGGAAGGGCGACCAGGTCAAGGTCGTCAGCGGCAAGGAAGCCGGCAAGAGCGCCAAGGTGTTGCGCATCGACACCGAGCATCGCCGTGTCGTGCTCGAGCGGCTCAACATCATGAAGAAGCACACCAAGCCGAACCCGAAGAAGAACCCGCAGGGTGGCGTGATCGAGCGCGAGGCGCCCATCGACGCGTCGAACGTGATGCTCGTCTGCCCGGCCTGCGGTCAGCCGACCCGTGTGGGCTACCGGCTGCTCGACGACGGGGGCAAGGTGCGTAAGTGCCGCCGCGAGAACTGCGGCAAAGACATCGACAAGGCGTAAGTGACGATGGCCAGACTCAAGGAAAAGTACTTCAAAGAGATCGTGCCGCAGCTCAAAGAGGAGCTCGGCTACCGCAACGTGATGGAAGTGCCGCGCGTCACCAAGGTGACCCTCAACATGGGCGTCGGCGAGGCCAAGACCAACGCCAAGCTGCTCGACGCCGCCGTCGAGGATCTGGCGCTCATCAGCGGCCAGCGCCCGGCGATCACCAAGGCACGCAAGTCCATCGCCAGTTTCAAGCTGCGCGAGGGCATGTCCATCGGCTGCCGGGTCACGCTGCGCGGCGAGCGCATGTACGAGATGATCGACCGACTCGTCTCCATCGCCCTGCCGCGTATCCGCGACTTTCGCGGCATCTCGCCGAAGCAGTTCGACGGGCGCGGCAACTTCGCCATGGGCGTGCGCGAGCAGACCATCTTCCCCGAGATCGACTACGACTCGGTCGAGCAGTTCCGCGGTCTCAACGTGGTCATCACGACGACCGCCAAGACGGACGAGGAGGGGCGTGCTCTGCTGGCCAAGCTGGGCATGCCGTTCCGGTCGAACCAGGAGCATTTGAAGCATGGCTAAGACATCCCTCGTGGTGAAAGCCGGGCGCAAGCAACGCTACAAGACGCGCGAGTACAACCGTTGCGCCAGGTGCGGCCGCCCGCGTGCGTACTACCGCAAGTTCGGGATCTGCCGCATCTGCCTGCGCGAGGTCGCGCACCAGGGCGTCATCCCCGGTCTGACCAAGTCGAGCTGGTGAGGAGGCGAGGACCATGTCAATGACAGACCCCATCGCCGATATGCTCACCCGCATCCGCAACGGCAGCACGGCTCGGCACACCATTGTCGAGATCCCTTCGTCGCGGATGAAGGTCGAGATCGCGCGCCTCATGACCGATCAGGGCTACGTCGTCGGCTACGAGGTCAAGCAGGGCGAGCACGGCGAGGTCCTCCACGTCGAGCTCAAATACGCCAAGAATAGAGAACGGGTCATCTCCGGCATCAAGCGCGTCTCCAAGCCCGGGCGTCGTGTGTACGCCAAGAAGGAGTCGTTGCCCAAGGTGCTCGGAGGGCTCGGCACAGCGATCATCTCAACGTCACGCGGGCTTGTGACCAGCGCCGAAGCGCGCAAGCTCGGCCTGGGTGGCGAAGTGATCTGCTTCATCTGGTGAGGACGGCACATGTCGAGGATCGGTAAAGCTCCCATCCCGCTGCCCGCCGGCGTCGAGTTCGTCTACGACAACGCCGTCGTGACAGTGAAGGGGCCCAAGGGTGAGCTCACCCAGCGGGTGCCCCGCGAGATGCTCGTCGAGGTCGGCGACGGCGTCATCGAGGTCAAGCGGCCCACCGACAGCGGCCAGCATCGTTCGCTGCACGGTCTTACGCGGACGCTCATCGCCAACATGGTGATCGGCGTCACCGACGGCTTCGAGAAGCGTCTCGAGATCGTCGGCGTCGGCTACCGCGCCAGCCTCAAGGGCGACGCCCTTGAGCTGCTGGTCGGGTACAGCCACCCGGTGCTCCTCGAGCCGCCGGAGCACGTGGCGTTCGAGACGCCGCAGGCTACCGTGGTCGTGGTCAGAGGCATCGACAAGCAGGTCGTGGGCGAGGTGGCCGCCAAGGTCCGCTCCATCCGGCCGCCCGAGCCGTACAAAGGCAAGGGCATCCGCTACGCCGGCGAGTACGTGCAGCGCAAGGTCGGCAAGCGCGCCTAGGCTGCCTGAGAGAAGAGGAACGTCAAGAAGATGAGCTCACTCAGCATCAGAGAAGCCCGCGCCAGGCGCAAGCGGCGCATCCGGGGACGCCTCGAAGGCACTCCCGCGCGTCCGCGCGTCTCGGTGTTTCGCTCCAACAAGGCGATCTACGCCCAGCTCGTCGACGATGCGGCGGCGGCCACGCTGGTGTCCGCCCGGTCCGTCGAGGTCGAGGGCGCCGGTCTCAAGAAGTCCGAGGTCGCCAAGAAGGTCGGCGAGCTGCTCGCCCAGCGGGCCAAGGACAAAGGCATCGAACGGGTCGTCTTCGACCGGTCCGGCTATCTGTATCACGGCCGAGTGAAGGCTCTCGCCGAGGGCGCCCGCGAGGGCGGCCTGGTTTTCTGACAAGGAGTAAAGGACCCCGTGGCTAGAGGATCATTCAGCGAAGGCAACGAGCTCAAAGAGCGCGTTGTCGATATCAACCGCGTCGCCAAGGTCGTCAAGGGCGGCCGGCGGTTCTCCTTCACGGCCCTGGTCGTCGTCGGTGACGAGAACGGCCACGTGGGCGCCGGCTACGGCAAGGCGCGCGAGGTGCCGCTGGCGATCCAGAAGGCGATCGAGGACGCGAAGAAGAACCTGTTCACGGTGCCGCGCTACAACGGCGCCACCACGACCCATCAGGTCATCGGCCGCTTCGGCGCCGCGCGCGTGCTGCTCAAGCCCGCCTCCCCCGGTACCGGCGTCATCGCCGCCGGGGGCGTGCGCGCCGTGCTCGAGCTGGCCGGCGTGCGCGACATCCTCACCAAGTCGCTGGGGACCACCAACCCCATCAACCTGGTGCGCGCCACCGTGGC
>JBAXRL010000041.1:0-12929 GCA_037131205.1 Actinomycetes bacterium
CCCGAACGAGCCGGCGCCGCCAGTGGCGCCGCCAGTGGCGCCGCCAGTGGCGCCGCCAGTGGCGCCGGTCGACTCCGCGACTGGATCCGCCCCCGCCGACGAGGCTCCGCCGGTCGAAGAGCCGCCGTCCGCCGAAGAGCCGCCGGCCGAGAAGTGAGCGGCGCTTGACCCTCCCCCCGCGGGAGGACGCAAGCGCAGGTTGCCACTTGTGGTCCGCGTGGCATACAGATACCAACAGAGGTGGCGGGCCGCGCCGGATGGCGCGGCCCGCCACGGGTCGTCACCGACGGCCGGCGACTTCAAGGGGGAAGCGTGAGCGACATGAGCGAGACCACACTGCAGCCCGGCTCCGCCGCGGCGCCGACCACCTGTGAAGCCGGTACCACCATCGGCCTGGACGACGCCGTCGTCCAGGCCCGTGGCGTCACCAGGCTCTACGGCCAGGGCGACGCCTGCGTCTACGCCCTGGCCGGCGTCGACCTCGACCTGCAGCGCGGCGCCTACACGGCGATCATGGGTCCCTCCGGCTCCGGCAAGTCGACGCTCATGCACATCCTCGCCGGCCTGGACCGGCCCAGCGCGGGCAACGTGTGGGTCGACGGCCAGGAGATCACGGGCCTCAAGGACCGCGCCCTCACGCAGCTTCGGCGCGACAAGATCGGCTTCATCTTCCAGACCTTCAACCTGCTGCCCACGCTGACCGCCGCCGAGAACATCGTGTTGCCGCTGACCATCGCCGGGCGCAAGGGCGAAGAGGCCTGGATCGACGAGCTTGTCGCGACCGTGGGCCTCGGCGACCGGCTGAAGCATAAGCCCGCCGAGCTTTCCGGCGGGCAGCAGCAGCGCGTGGCCGTGGCCCGCGCGCTCGCCTCGCGGCCCGCGGTGCTCTTTGCCGACGAGCCCACGGGCAACCTCGACTCGCGCACCGGTGAGGAGGTGCTGCAGCTCCTGCGCAACTCCTCCGACAAGCTCGGCCAGACCATCGTCATGGTCACCCACGACGCGCACGCGGCCACCTACGCGGACCGCATCGTCTTTCTCAAGGACGGCGTCATCGCCCACGATTGCGGGCGCCTGGGTCGCGACGAGATCTACGACGTCATCAAGTCGCTGGAGGACGTGCGATGATCCGCATCGCCTGGCGCAGCCTCACGGCGCACAAGCTGCGTACGATCCTCACGACCCTGGCCATCCTCCTCGGGGTGGCCATGATCAGCGGCACCTACGTGCTCACCGACCAGATCGACCGCGGTTTCACGGAGATCTTCAGCGACGCCTACAAGGGCACGGACGTTACCGTGACCAAGCAGGCGAAGTTCTCGGGCCAGCTCACCGGCGCCACCGCGGGACTGCCGCAGTCCACGGTCGACGAGGTCAAGGCGGTCGACGGGGTCGCGGCCGTGTTCGGTTACGTCACCGGCATGGGGGCGGTGGCCATCGACGGCAAGCTTGTGGAGACCATGGGGTCACCGACCCTGTTCTTCTCGTATTCGCCCAACGACATCGCGCCGCCGCAGTACTTCCAGGGCGCGCCGCCGGCGAAGAGCGGCGAAGTCGCGGTCATCGAGAAGCTGGCCGTCGATCAGAAGCTCGCCGTCGGATCGCCGCTCACGGTGATCACCGGGAACGGCCCGCATGAGGCGCGCGTCTCGGGCGTCTTTCGCTTCGCGGCGCAGTCGTCTCTGGGTGGCTCGCTGATCATCCACACGACGCTGGCGGACGCGCAGAGCTGGTTCGGCATGGAGGGCCGCGTCAGCGAGATCGACGTGAAGGCGGAGCCCGGCGTCTCGGCCGACACCCTCGCGCAGCGCATTCGCGAGGCGCTGCCCGCCGACACGGAGGTCAAGACGGGCGCCCAGGCCGCGGCCGACCAGACCAAGTCGGTGAGCGACTCCATCGGCGCCTTCCTCAAGCCTGTGCTGCTCAGCTTCGGCGGCATCGCCGTGCTCGTCGGAGCCTTCATCATCTTCAACGCCTTCTCGATGACGGTCGCCCAGCGGCGGCGCGAGCTGGCCATGCTGCGCGCCCTGGGCGCGACTCGCCGGCAGGTGCTGTTCAGCCTGGCCGGCGAGGCCCTGGTCATGGGCGTGTTCGCCTCGCTGATCGGGATGTTCGTGGGCCTCGGCGTGGCAGCCGGCGTGAACCAGGTGTTCAAGCTCGCCGGCTTCGACATCCCGAGCGCGGGGCTCGCGCTGCAGCCGCGCACCATCGTCATCGCTCTGGCCGTGGGCGTCGTCGTGACGCTGCTCTCGGCGCTCATCCCGGCGCAACGCGCCACGCGCGTGCCGCCGATGGCGGCCCTGCAGGAGGGCGCCCAGCTTCCGCCGTCCCGCTTCGCGCGTTTCGCGCCCATCATGGGCGGCGTGGTCGCCGTGCTGGGCGCGCTCCTCATCCTCGCGGGCATGTACGGCCCCGGCAGCACGATGATCCGCCTGGCGACGGTCGCCTGCGGCGCGATCCTGGTGTTCGTGGCCGTGGCCATGCTCAGCCGCTACTTCGTGCGGCCGCTCGTCGGCGTGCTCGGCTGGCCGCTGCAGAAGCTGGCGCCGGTCAGCGGCCGCCTCGCTCGCGACAACAGCCGCCGCAACCCGGGCCGCACGGCGCTCACCGCGGCCGCCCTGATGATCGGCCTGGCGGTGGTGGTGTTCGTCGCCGTGCTCGCTCAAGGCCTGAAGAGCTCGTTCATCGACAGCTTCGACAAGACGGTGCGCGCCGACTACATCATCAGCGCCACGAACTTCATGACGATCCCCTCCGACACCGCGCAGCGGGTCGCGGCGGTCCCCTCGATCGAGACGGCCGTTTCGCTCGACGCACAACAGGTGCAGGCCAAGGGAGGCAGCCTGGCGGTGGTGTGGGGCGTCGATCCGTTCGACATCGAGCGGGTCTGGAGCTTCGCCTGGCTCAAGGGCAGCGACGCCGTGCTGGACAAGCTCGGGACGTCCGGCGCGATCGTCGAGGAACAGACCGCGTCGAGCCTGGGCGTGGGCGTGGGCGACGCCGTCCCCCTCACAACGGTGGAAGGCAAGAAGGCCACGTTCAAGGTGATGGGCATCTATCGCGACGCGATGATGCTGAACGGCATCACGGTGAGCTCCGCGGGCTACGACGCCCTCTTCCCGAAGCCGCAGGCGTTCATGGTGGTCGCCAAGGCGGCTGCGGGGAGCGACATCGCGCAGACCCAGAAGGCGGTCGAGGCGGCCCTGGCCGATACGCCGACCGCCAAAGTGCAGACCACGGCCGAGTACAAGAAGACCACGGTCGACCTGGTGAACCAGATCCTGACCCTGGTGTACGGGCTGCTGGCGCTGAGCGTGATCATCTCGCTGTTCGGCATCGTCAATACGCTCGTGCTGGCGGTGTTCGAGCGCACCCGTGAGATAGGGCTCTCGCGGGCGATCGGCATGTCGCGCCGCCAGGTGAGGGCCACGGTGCGCTACGAGAGCGTGATCACGTCCATCATCGGCGCCGCCATGGGCATCGTCGTGGGCATCCTGTTCGCCTGGGTGGTGACGACGAAGTTCGCCGGCCAGGGCATCACCTTCGCGGTGCCCGGCGGCCAGCTTGTGGTCTTTGTCGTCCTGGCCGTGATCGTGGGCGTGATCGCCGCCATCCTCCCGGCACGGCGGGCGGCGCGGATCGACATCCTCGAGGCGATACACTACGAGTGACAGACAAGGGGAGGGCGGCGCGCCGCCCTCCCCCGAGCAACGGAGAGGCGCATGCCCGAGAGCGACAGCGACCACGGCATCGACGAGGCCCTGGAGGGCGAGATCGTGGAAGAGGGCGGCGAGCAGGCCGCCGGGGGAGGCGCCGCCGCAGGCGGCGCCCGGCCCGGCCCGGCCGCCGGCGGCGCCTGGGCCGGCCCCTCGGGCGTCACCTTCACTGTGCCGGTCGACGCGGAGGCGCTCAAGCAGCATCGCGACAACGCCGCCGTGACGTTCGGCGCCGTGCTCGTCGTGGTCGGCGCCGTGCTGCTCGGCGGACGCTTCAACGACGTGGTCGCCGCCGGCGGCCCCGCCCTGTGGATCGGCCTCGGCTTTCTCACCTGGTGGGCGTTCAGCGGCAACTACGGCCTGCTGGTGCCCGCCGGCGTGCTCAGCGGCCTGGGCGTGGGGCTGATGCTCGACCACGTCGCGTTCTACGGGAACCCCGTGGCTCTGGGCCTGGGCGTCGGCTTTTTCGCCATCTATGCGCTCGACGCGCTGCGGCGCCGGCGCGCCTCAAGCTGGTGGCCGCTCGTGCCGGGCGTCGCGCTCGTGATCGCGGGACTGCTGCAGAACACCTCGGGCTGGGATTCGCTGGGCGAGCTGGGCTGGCCGCTGGTCCTCATCGTCATCGGCATCATCATCATCGGCGGCGCGCTCTCGCGGCGCGCGCCTCGGCGGTAGGGTCCGTTGGGCCGGCTGCTGCGCACGCTGCGCATCCGCCGACGCTGAGTGACGGCTTGGGAGGACAGCCCGTGAGTGCATCGACCCCGCCCTTCGAGCAAGGTCCCATCCGCCCGCCGAGCGAGGCGCACAGCCTTCTCGTGCGCGTGATCCGCAACTGCACCTGGAACCGCTGCACCTTCTGCCCGGTGTACAAGGGCAGCGCGTCGTCGCTGCGACCGCTGGAGGACGTGCTTGCCGACGTGGACGCGATGGCCGCCGCCGCCGAGGTGCTGGAGGAGCGCGGGGTGGGGGTCATCCACGGCGGGTTCGTGCCGCGGGAGGCCTCCCAGGTCGCGCTGTTCCTGCAAGGCGGAGGCCGTACGGTGTTTCTGCAGGACGCCGACCCCTGCGCCGTGAAGCCCGAGAAGCTGGCGGCCGTGATCCTGCGCGTGCGCGAGCGCTTCCCGGCCGTGGATCGCGTGACCACCTACGGCCGCGCGAGCACGCTGGCGCGGCGCACGGCGCAGCAGCTTGCGCTGCTCGTCGACGCGGGCCTGACGAGGGTGCACCTGGGCCTCGAATCGGGCGCCGACGAGGTCCTCATGGCGATCGACAAGGGCTGTACGAGCGGCGACCTGATCGCCGCCGGCGAGAACGTCGTGCGCGCCGGCCTCGAGCTGTGCTTCTACCTGATGCCGGGGCTGGGCGGGCGCGCGGCGGCCGCCGCGCACGTCGCGGGCTCCGCCCGCGTGATCCGCGCGGTGGCCGCGGCCGCGCCCGCGGAGCGCCCGCTCGTAGTGAGGCTGCGCACAGCCGCCGTCGTGCCCGGCACGCCGCTGGCGGAGCGCGAGGCGGCCGGCGAGTTCACGCTGCCCGACGACGTCGAGGTGGCGCGGGAGCTGCGCGACCTCCTTGAGCAGCTCGGCGACGCCCGCCTGGAGCTGCGCTCCGACCACGCCCTGAATCTGTTGCCGGGCCTCGAGGGCTCGCTGCCGGCCGATCGAGGGCGCCTGATCGCGATGCTTGACGAGCTCCTTGCGCTGCCTCGCGACGAGCAGGCGCGGTACGCCGTCGGCGCGCGCCTCGGCATCTATCGCGCCCTCGACGACAGGCTCGACGCCCAGCGTCGGGCGGCGCTGGAGCGGCAGTTCGGCGGGTATGGGCAGCCGAGCGCCGACGAGCTGCTGCAAGCTGCCACGGCGCTGAGGGCGCGGTTCATCTAGGGCTGGCCGGCCCGCGACGGAGCCCTTCCGGGCTCGCGGGCCGCGAGGTGGCGCTTCGCCGATCAGTCCGCGCTTCGCCGATCAGTCCGCGCTTCGCCGATCAGTCCGCGAGGTCGAGGTCGCCGCTGAGGTAGCGTTGCATCGTCGGCCCCATGGCGGCGACGAGCTGCTCGACGCTCGCCGAGGCGAGCGGCTCGATGCGCGCGATGTATCTCATCATCGCCAGGCCGATGAACTGGGAGCCCACGAGCGTGGCGCGCAGTTCCGCGTCGCGCGCGCCGAGCGCTTGCGTGATAGGGCCGAAGATCCGCCGGCCGAGGTACTCGCGGACCAGGGCCATGGCCGTCTCGTTGGTCATCGCCGAACGCACCATCGCCACCAGTGGCGCGCGGCTCTCCTCGGGTTCCCAGGCCTCGAGAAAGGAGCGCACGAGTGTCGCGCCCATGTCTTTGACGTCGCGCGAGATCACGCGTCTGAGGATCTCGCCCGGCTCCACCGGGACCTGCAGCGCCGCCCCGAAGAGGTCGTCCTTGGAGCCGAAGTAGTGCAGGACCAAAGCCGGGTCCACGCCGGCGGCCGCGGCGATGCCGCGGATGGTGGCGCGGTCGAAGCCGAGCTCGGCGAACTCGTCGCGGGCGGCGGCGAGGATGTCGTCGCGCGTGCGGCTGTCTCCGGGGCGGCGGCCGGGGCGGCGGCCGCCCCGGCTCTCCGCCTCGCGCGGCGGAGCTTCGCCACGAGCGGCCGCCCCCTTCACTGCACCGTCGCCGACGAGCCCTCGGCCGCCAGTGCCTCCTCGGCGGCGAGCGTGCGGTCGGCGGCGCGCTCCTCGCGGGTCATGTTCTGGTGGCCGGCGTCGTCACCCAGGCGGCGCCCGGTGAAGAGCGCCGCAGGGATGGCCAGCAGGGCGGCCAACGCGGCCGCGTAAAACGGCCAGATGAACGACTCGGCGATGTCGTGCTTGTAGATCGCCGCGGCGCCGGCGTTGACCTTGCGCCACGTCAGCGCCTGCGGCGTCCCGGCAGGAGGTCGTGGGGCGCCCTTGAGCGGCGCCGTGGTGAGCACGGCCGCGCCGCCGCCGCTGGTGGCCGCCGCCTTGGCGTTCTTGAGGATCGCCGCGGAATACATGCCCTTCTCGGCCGCGGTGAGCTGCTGCTGCGCGGCCACGAAGCCCATGGCTTGCCTCGTCGCCTGCTGGGCGTTCTGGGCAACCGTGTGCGTGAAGATGGCGACCACGAGGGCGACGCCGATCGTGAAGCCCACCTGGCGCATGGTGTTGAGCGAGCCCGAGCCCACGCCGCGGACCTCCGCGGGCAGCGATGCCATGGAGGCCGCCGAGAGGGTCGGCATCGCGAGGCCCATGCCGACGCCCATGAAAGCGACTCGCCACATGACGTCCCACAGCGTGGTATCGCCGCCGAGCTGAGCGAGCAGGATGAGGCCGACGGCGAAGCAGGCGGCGCCGACCGACGCCGGCAGGCGCGGCCCGATGCGGTCGTTGAGGCGCCCGGCGTTGGGGGCGATGATCAGGGCGATGATGGGCATCGCCGTGAGCGCCAGCGCCGCGCGCAGCTCCGTGTACCCCAGCACCGAGACGAGGAAGATGACGACCATAAGGAAGGTGCCCCCCATGGCCATGCCGATGAACATGATCGAGGTGTTGGCGGCCGTGAACGAGCGGATCCGCAGCAGCTTGACCGGGAACATCGGCGATGGGGTGCGCAGCTCCCACCACATGAACAGCGGGAAGGTGAGGGCGGCGGCCACGAGCAGGCCGACGATCGCCGGCGAGGTCCAGCCCCAGGAGTTGCCCTGCACCAGCCCCAGCGTGAGCATGAAGAGCCCCAGGCCCGAGATCGCGATGCCGGGGATGTCGAGGCCGCCCGCGGACAGCGCCTTCTTGACGCGCGCGGGCAGCACGATGCCGCAGACGACCACGGCGAAGATTCCCACGGGGATGTTGACGAAGAAGATCCACGACCAGTGGCCGTAGGTCACGAGCACGCCGCCGAGGGTCGGGCCGACGGCCGCCGCCGCCGTGCCCAGCGCCCCCCAGATGCCGACCGCCATGCCCTGTTGGCGCCGTGGGAAGGCGCCGAGCACGATGGCCAGCGAGATGGTGAGCATCGCGGCGCCGCCCACGCCCTGGCCGCCGCGAAAGGCGATCAGCCACTCGATGCTGGGGGCGAAGCCGCAGAGCATCGAGAAGAGGGTGAACATCACGAGGCCGAACATGAAGACGCGTTTCTGACCGTACTTGTCGGCGATGCGCCCCACGGAGAGGAAGCAGACGGCGAGCACCAGGCTGTAGGCGTTGAGCACCCACGAGGCGTGCGTCACCGTGGTGTGGAGGTCGGCGATGATCGCCGGCATGGCGATATTGACGATGGTCACGTCGAGCAGCCCCATGAACATGCCGATCGAAACGGCCACGAGGATCCACCACTTGCGCGGGTGGCCCTGGTCGAGAGTCGGGTCGAGGGTCGGGTCGATCACTGTGCGGTCCTTTCGATCACGGAGTGCTCCGTCGTTCCGGCGGGCGGCGCTTCGCTCGCGCGCGCGAGCGCGACGAAGGTTTCTTCAAAGGTGGCGGGGACCACGCTGAGGGTGGCGGCGACGCCGCCCGCGTCGAGCGCCGCCTGAACGCGGGCGGCGTCGCCGCCCGGCACGCGCAGCGTGTGGCCGACGAGGGCCGCGGGGAGGCCGGCGTTGTCGAGAGCCGCGAAGGCGGCCTCCCAGAGCGGCGCTTCGACGGCCACGGCCTTGCGCGCGCCCACGATGGCGGCGAGGTCGCCGTGCGCGACGACGCGGCCGGCGGCCATCACCACGAGGCGGTCGCAGAAGCCGGCTTCGTCGAGATGATGGGTGGTCACAAGCACGCCGGCGCCGCCCTGAGCCGCGCCGTGGATCGACTCCCAGAGCAGCGCCCTTGCCGTGGGGTCGACGCCCGAGGTGGGCTCGTCGAGGACGAGCAGCTCGGGGGCGTGCGCGAGGGCCGCCGCGAAAGCGAGGCGGCGACGCAGCCCGTGCGGCAGGTCGCGCACCAGCGTGTCGCGCAGCGCCTCGAGGTCCGCGTCCAGAGTGGGCACGGCGCTGCCGAAGGCGCGCGCCGAGAAGGCCAGGTTCTCCTGCACGCTGAGATCCTCCCAGAGGCCGAGGCCCTGCGGGACGTAGCCGAGGCGCAGGCGCGTTGCACGGGAGGGCGCGCGGCCGAAGAGCCGCACCGCGCCCGACGTGGGGTGCAGCAGGCCGAGCAGCAGCCGGATGAGGGTCGTCTTGCCGGCGCCGTTGGCGCCGAGCAGGCCGACGACCTCGCCGGCCCGCACCTCGAGGTCGACGCCGGCGACGGCCGTGAGCCGGCCGAAGCGGCACACGACGTGGCGGGCGGAGGCCTGGGGCGGAGGGGCAGAGGCATGCGCGGGGCCGCGTGAGCCCGGGGCGGCCTCGCGGCTGCGCGGCGCGGCCGGGGGCAGCGCCGCGGCCACCGCCTCCGGCGGTCCGGCGGCGATCACCCGGCCGGCGTCCAGCAGCAGCACCCAGGCGGCGCGGTCGGCTTCGTCCAGGTAGGTGGTGGAGACGACCACGCCGGCGCCGCCGGCGGCGGCGCCGGCGATCAGGCGCCACAGGTCCACCCGGCTCACCGGGTCCACTCCGGTCGTGGGTTCGTCGAGGATCAGCAGCTCCGGCCGATGCAGCATCGCCAGGGCGAAGGCCAGCTTCTGGCGCATGCCGCCGGAGAGGCGGCCGGCGAGACGATCGCCGATGCCGTCGAGCCCGGTGCGCTCCAGGAGCTCGGCGAGGCGCGCCTCGAGCTCCGCGCCGCGCACGCCATAGGCCGCGGCGACAAAGGCGACGTTCTCGGCGACGGTGAGGTCGTCGTAGAGCCCGGAGGCGCCGGCGACGTAGCCGATGCGGCGGCGCGCCGGGCTGCGCACCGTGCCCGCCGCGGGCCGGACGACGCCGGCCAGGGCGCGGAGCAGCGTGGTCTTGCCGGCGCCGTCGCCGCCGATCACGGCGCTGACCGCTCCGGCCGGCGCGTCCAGGGTCACGTCGTGCAGCGCGGTGCGCCGGCCGTAGCGCACCGTGAGGCCGCTCACCCCCCAGCCGCTCACGCGCCGGTCTCCGCGGACGCGGTCGTCGTGAGCTCAGCCTCTGGGGCCTCGGGCGCGTCGTCGTCGCCGCGCCCGGACGGCGCCAGGTCGCGGCGGAAGCGCAGCGTCGAGGCCGTGAACACGGCGATCGCCATGACGGCGAGCACGACGAGCGGCAGCCAGAGCGCGCCGATCGGCGCGCCGCGCACCATGGCACCGCGCGCCACTTTGATGAAGTACGTGAGCGGCAGGAGGTAGCCGATCCAGCGCACCCCCCAGGCCATCGAATAGAGGGGGAAGAAGAGGCCGCTGAGCAGGAACTGCGGGAGCAGGGTCATCATCGCCAGCTGGATGGCCTGGCCCTGGGTCTGCGACACCGTGGAGATGAGCACCCCGATGCCCAGGGTGACGAACAGGAAGAGCGTGGCCCCGAGGGCGAACACCGCGACAGAGCCGCGAAAGGGCACGTCGAAGAGCAGCATGCCGGCGCCGACCACGATCACCATGTCGAGGGCGGCGATGACCATGTACGGGGCGATCTTGCCGACGAAGACGTCGCGCGGGCGAAACGGCATGACGGCGAGCTGTTCCATGGTCCCGGCCTGGCGTTCGCGCACGACGCCGAGGGCCGTGGCCACGGTGCCGACGAAGACGAGGATGATGCCGCAGAGGCCGGGGATCATGATGACGGCGGTGCGCAGGTCGGGGTTGAAGAGGATCTCGACCTGCGCCTTCGCGACCGGATCTCCGCCTGGGGTGGCGCCGGGCGCCGGCGTGGCGCCGCCGGCCTGCGCCGCGGCGCCTTGGGCCTGCGCCATGGCGCGCAGCGCCGCCTGCGTGGCGAACAGCTCGGTGCCATCGAGGTACAGCAGCGGGGCCGCGCCCGAGCGCGACGGCGTGACGATGGCGGCCACGGCTTCGCCGCGGCGCAGCGCGTCGCGGGCCTGCGCCGCCCCATCGCCGGGGCGCGTGGCCACGACGCGCAGCTCCGCGGGGAGCGCCGCCGCGACCAGCGGCGCCCCCGGGCCCACGACGAGCGTGGGCACGTCCTTGACGTCGAAGCTGGCGGCGTAGCCGAAGACCACGAGAAAGAGGAACGGGAGCAGGAACAGCATCGCCACCGTTCTGCGGTCGCGGCGTAGCTGGCGGAGCTCCTTGAGCGCGATCGCCCACATGGGCGCCTCCTTCGTCGCTCGCACGGCCCCTGCGAAATGATGAGCTCAACGAGCGTTGAATTCTACGGCCGTTGAATTGTCGTGTCAACGTGCCGAATACGACAAGATCCGGGGGGCGTAGGTAGCTTCGGGCGGGTCGGCCCGAAGCCAGCGATCTTGCCGAATCCAACACGTCGACGTCGACCGCCCGATTCCTGCTCTTGAGCCGACTGGGCGCTTCTGGTAGGTTGCGGGTCCGTTTTCCCGGCGGCGGGCTCGCGCCGTCCGCGGAGTCCTCGCGGTCGCCCAGGTGGCGCACCGCGGCCATGGAGGAGGCGCGCTGGATCGCTGCCACCCGAGACGTCCGCCCGTGAGCGTCGCGCTTTTCGGCCTCGCATTGCTGGCCGCCATCGCCTGCGGCGTGGCGGCCGTGCCGGCTGTGGCGCGCACCGGCGAACTGCAGAGCGTGCGCGCCCAGGCGAGCGCCTTGGCCGTGGAGGTCGCCGCGCTCGACGCGCAGATCGACGCCGCCGTCCATCGAGGCACGCGGGCCGCCGCTTCCCTGGTCGCGGTACGCGCTCAGATCGGCGGCAACAGGCGCCTCCAGAAGCGCGCGCTCCGCGAGCTTGACGTGGCGCGCGCCACGCTCGCCGCGCGCGCCGTCGCGCTCTACAAGAACGACGACGCCACGACCCTCGACGCCATCTTCGACGCCGACGACTTCGGCGATCTCGTCAGCGGGCTCACGATGGTGCAGAGCATCGCCCGCGGCGATCGCGACGCGCTGCGCACCGTCGAGCGCACCACGCGCGAGCTTGCCGACCGGGCGGCGTCGCTGGTCGCCGACGAGGGCGCCGCCAGGAAGCTCGTCGTCCAGCGCGACGCGGAGCTCAAGAACATCAAGGGGCGGCTCGGCGAGCGGCAGGCGCTGCTCGCGGGAGTGCGCGCCGAGATCCGCGACCTCGCCGCCAAGCAGGAGCCCGCCGCGCCTGCCCCCGACCAGACCGTCATCGCGCCGCCGTCCGGCGACGTGGGCGGCGGCGACGGCGGCGGCCAGGGCCAGTGGTGGCCGCTGATCCAGCAGGCCGCCGGCGCCAACGGCGTCAGCGCGCGCGGCATGTACCGCCTCATGATGATCGAGTCCGGCGGCTACGCGTCCATCGTCGGCCCCGGCGGTTACTACGGCCTGTTCCAGTACGCTCCCGTCACCTGGAAGGCATCCTGGAACCCGTATCGCTCCTCCAGCATCACCGACGGCGCCGCGCAGATCCGCGCCACGGCGCTCGCCCTCGGGATGGGGCACGGGGCCTGGTGGGAGCCGTCCTACTCCTGGGCGTTCGCGGACAGGTGACCAGGCCGCTGCTGATGCTCGACCACGACGGCGTCGTGGTCGACTCCTTCGAGATCTTCATGACGTCCTTCGTGGAGGCGTGCCGCCGCGCCGGTCTGCCCCAGGTCGCGACCAGCGACGACGCGCTCGCCCTCTTCGAAGGCAACTTCTACGAGAGCCTGCGCGCCGCGGGCGCCGACGACGCCCAGATCCGCGCGGCCATGGGTCGCACCGCCGGCGCCCTGCGCCTCGCCATGCCGGCGCTGCGCCCCTTCCCGCTCATGCCCGAGGTGCTGGCCGATCTCGCCGAGGCGCGCCACCTGGTCATCGTCTCGTCGAACGCGAGCGATGTGGTGGAGCGCTTTCTCAGGCGGCACGGCATCGCCGGCGTCGCCGAGGTGGCGGGGGCCGAGGCCGGGCGCAGCAAGGTCGTCAAGATCGAAGCGCTCATGTCGCGGTTCCCCGGCCAGGAGCGCTACTGGTTCGTGGCCGACACGGCCGGCGACATGCGCGAAGCGCGCCTCGCCGGCGCCACGCCGCTCGGGGTGGCCTGGGGGTGGCACGGCAGAGAAAAGCTCGAGGCGGCCGGCGCGGAGCGCATCGCCGAGACGCCGGCCGAGCTGCTGGCCATCGTCGCCCCCGAGCTGGCCGCCGACTTTCTGGGGACCGGGTAGGTCGGCGCCGGCCCGGCCCGCGGCCAAGCCGTGAGGGCCGGGGGGCGGAGATGGAAATCGCCCGGGCAATCGAAAAAATGGGTCACC
>JBAXRL010000042.1:0-12752 GCA_037131205.1 Actinomycetes bacterium
TCGTCCACCGCTACGGTGATCGAGCAGCGCTTCGCCAGCGCGACGAGGCGCGCGATCTTGAGCGGCCCGACGATCTCGTTGGCGATGAGGATGTCGGGGATGCCGCCGTCGACCAGGGCTTCGGCCTCGCCGACCTTGGCGCAGGTGATGCCGACGGCGCCGGCGCCCAGCTGCAGCCGCGCGATCTCGACGCACTTGTGCGTCTTGGCATGCGGGCGCAGCTTCGCCGGCCCGCCGGCCGCGAAGTCCGCCATCCCGCGGATGTTGCGCGTGAGCTTCACCCTGTCGAGGATGAGCGCCGGCGTGTCGACTTCGTCGTAGAACGCCGGCGCCGGCGCCGACCCGGCAGCCGCCGGGTCGGCGCTGTCGCGGTGCATCATGGAGGGACCTCCTGGGGCTGGAGGAACCCTACCATCGCCCGCTGCCGCCGCCAGAGGTAGACTTGCGACTGGATGAGGGCGCGTTGCAGGGCATCGAGTCGCGATGCAGCGCGCGGGGACCCGTCGATGCCGGCCGCCGCCGGCGCGCCGGCGCCTCCTGCAGCAGAAGCTCGTGAGGGAATGGAGCGAGATGTGAAGCGTGATCCTGCACGACTGATCGACGAGCTGTCCGCGGCCTACACGGAGCGTTTTCCGCGCTCCGCGGAGCTGGACCGCCGGGCGCGGCGCGTCATGGTCGATGGCGGCAGCCATGGCTACCGTCTCAACCGCCCGTTTCCGGTGCGCATCGACAGCGCCAGGGGCGCATACATCCGCGACGTGGACGGTCACGACATCCTCGATCTCTGGCAGGGTCACTTCACCAACATCCTGGGCAACAACCCGGAGGTGGTCACCTCAGCGCTGGCGGCGGCCTTTGCCTCGGGCGTGGGACTGCAGCACGGCCAGACCGACGCGCTGCAGATCGAGACGGCGGAGCTGCTCTGCCGTTGCCTGGGCGCCGAGAAGGTCCGCTTTGCCACCAGCGGCACTCTGGCGACGATGTACGCGACCATGCTGTCGAGAGCCTTCACAGGGCGTGATCTGGTCCTCAAGGCCGGCGGCGGCTGGCATGGCGCCCAGCCCTGGGGGCTCAAGGGGGTCTACTTCGCCGAAGGTCCGCAGCCGTGGGGTCCGGAGAGCGAAGGGCTCTCGGCGCATCTCACGGACGAGGTCCTCGTGTCACGCTTCAACGACCCCGAGGACCTGACCGAGCACTTCCGCACCCACGGCGAGCGTCTCGCCTGCATGATCATCGATCCCTTCGCGGGCGCCGGGAACTTCATTCTCGCTGCGCCCGAGTACCTGCGCACGGCGCGGGATCTGGCCGATCGGTACGGCACGCTCCTCATCCTCGACGAGGTCATCAGCGGGTTCCGCTTCCGGGCGGGGGACCTGGGCTCTCTCTACGGCGTCCGGCCCGACCTGGTCACGGTCGGCAAGATCGCGGGAGGCGGCATGCCGTTCGCGGCGGTGGCCGGTCGCGGCGATGTCCTTGCTCTCTGCGGCCGCGAAGGCGGCGACCGGGTGGCGTTCACGGGCGGCACCTTCTCCGGGCACCCGGCCGGCCTGCTCGCCGCGAAGACGATGATCTCCTATCTCGTGGAGAACGAGGCCGAGGTGTACCCGCGTCTCGCCGCAATGGGCGCGGAGATGCGCCGCGGGGTCGTCGGGGCGTTCGCCGCGGAGGGCGTCTTCGCCCGCTGCACCGGCGAGCCCAACGAGCTCGTGCCGGGCTGCTCCATCTCGGCGATCCACTTCCCCCACGACGCGGCGACCGCGCTGGTCGGCCCCCAGGTGGTCCTCGATCCGGTGTACTGCAACACGCTGCTCAGCCAGCGGATCCTGCAGCTCGCCCTGCTTCTGGAGGACGTGTACACGCTCTTCGGCAGCTGCGCCCTCGGTATGGCCCACAGCAGCGCCGATCTGGAGCGGCTGGGCGACGCGTGTCGGGCCGCGGCGCGGCGCATCAGACCGTACCTGTAGGCTCGCGCGGCCGTGCCCGCGCGGCGGCGTGGCTGCCGCGCGGGCCTCTACGCAGCGCTCAGGCCGCGCGCTCCTCCGCGGGCGCCGCGCCGAAGTCCGGCGCGCTCGGCGGCGGCCCTGCCGGCCCGCCGTCGGTGCCCGGCGCCGGCGCCGCGCCGATCTGCGGCGCGCCCTCGATGCTGAAGTGAGGCAGCCACTGCAGCCACCTCGGCAGGTACCAGTTCCAGCGGCCGAGCAGCTTCATCGCGGCGGGGACCATGATCGTGCGGATCAGCGTCGCGTCCAGCAACACCGCGACGGCGAGGCCGAAGCCCATCTGCTGGAACATCACAAGGTCGCCGGCGGCGAAGCCCGCGAACACGGCGACCATGATCAGAGCCGCGCCGGTGATGATGCCGGCGGTCGCGCCGACGCCCTCGGTGACTGCCCTGGTGTTGTCCCCGGTGCGGTCCCACGCTTCCTTGATGCGGCTGAGCAGGAAGACTTGATAGTCCATCGAGAGCCCGAAGAGCACCGCGAACAGGAAGAGGGGCACCCACTGCTCGACGACGTCGACCTTCTGGAAGCCCAGCAGGCCGGCGCCGACGCCCCGCAGCGACACCAGCGTGATGAGCCCGTAGGCGGCGCCCACGCTGAGGAGGTTCATGACGATCGCCTTGGCCGGGATCACGAGGGAACGGAAGGCGACCATGAGAAGTATAAAGCTCAGGCTGAGGACGAGGGCTACGACCCACGGGAAGTAGCGATTGACGATGTCGATGTAGTCCACGTTGCCGGCCGTTTGGCCTGTCACGTAGACGCGCGCCCCGCTGCCGTCGAAGGCTTGCGGGATGTACGTGCTCCTCAGCCGGCTCACCTTGTCGAGGGCCAGCTTGCCGACCGAGTCGCCGTTCACCGGCACCGACAGCAACGCCAGGGTGCCCGACGCGGCCTCCTGGGTCTGCACGGGGCCGAACGCCTTGTCGGTGGAGATCTCGCTCTTGAGGCGCGCGATGCCGGAGCGGACGGCCGACGAGGTCACCGGGCCGTCCACGACGATCAGCAGCGGGCTGACGCCCCCGGCGGAGAACTCGCGATCGAGCACGCCGAAGGCCGCCTTGCTCTCGAAGCCGTCGGGGAAGCTGCTCACGCCGGACACCCCGGTCTTCATGAAGATGGCCGGCGCCGCGGCGAGCAGCAGAACGCCGACGCCGATGCTCAGGGCGAGGGCCGGCCGGCGCATCGCACGTTGCGCGAGGCGCGCCCAGGCGGAGGTGCGGCCGTCGGTCTTCGCCGACAGCAGCCGCCGGCCGAGGTATGGCACCTTGAGACTGTTGACGCGGTCGCCCAGCAGGCTGAGGACGGCGGGCAGCAGCGTGAGCGCCGCAACCACAGACATGCCGACCACCAGGATGGCGCCGATGGCGAGGCTGCCGAAGATGCTGGTCGGGACGATGAGGAGGCCGAACAGGGCCAGCACCACCGTGAGCCCGCTGAACAGCACGGCGCGGCTGGCCGTGCCCCCGGTGACGGTGATGGCGTCGATCTTGCCGCGCCCCAGGGCGCGCTCCTCGCGGTAGCGCGAGACGATGAACAGCGAGTAGTCGATGCCCGTGGCCAGGCCCATCATACTGATCATGTTGATGGCGAACACGGAGACGTCGAAGGTCTGCCCGACCAGGGCGGTGAGCGCCACCGCCATCGTGATCGCGATCAGGCTGAGCACGATGGGCAGGCCCGCGGCGACCAGCGCCCCGAACACGATCAGCAGAATGATGAGGGCGATCGGCACGCCGATGGCCTCTCCTTGCGTCAGGTCGCTTTCGGCAGTCTGGCTGAAGTCGCTCTGGATGCTGGCCGTGCCGGTGATGAGCGCGTCGAAGCCGCCTTTGCCGTCGGCGGCGTGCACGATGGCGTGTACCTTGTCGATGTTCTTCTCGGCCTGGGCGAGGTCGCCGGCCATCACGATGGGGAGGATGGTGCTGTGTCCGTCGGCCGCGGCCAGGGCCTTGCCGCCTTCCTGGTAGTAGCTGGAGACGCCGTCGATGACGTTGGGGCCGAGCGCGTTGAGCTTGGCCTGCAGGGCGACGACGGCGGCGCGGAAGGCGGGGTCGTTGACGGTCGCGGTCTGCGAGCGCACGATGACGACCTCGTTGGCCTTCTGTGGCATGTTCAGCTTCTTGGCCAGGAGCTCCTGACCGGTCTTGGAGTCGGGCCGCCCGAGAAAGCTGTACTGCGCCGTCAGGCTGCCGGGAAGCACGAGCGCGATGATGGCGCCCGCCGCCAGGAGCGCGAGCGCCCAGATGCCCACCGTCAGCCACGGCCTCCTCGCGGAGCCTCGCGCCAGTGTCGTCGTGGAGAGTCTCATGAGCACACCTCACAGGGACGGCCCCGCGCTGATTCGCGAAACCGGAGAGTTATTATCTCGATTGAGAGGTGAGTGCCCGGGGAGCGTGACGGGGAAACATCGCGCCCGCCCGGCGCAGCGGGCGGCGGGCGCGCCGGCGCGGGCGGACGGGGGCGACGAAACGGGCCGGGGAAGCGGCTGCGCCGGCGCGCGCCCGCAACGACAAACGGGCCGGGGAAGCGGCTGCGCCCCCCCGGCCCGTGTGCGGATCGACTACTGCCGGCCGACCGTCAGGTCACCGGCGGCGGAGGCGGGGGAGTGGGACTCTCCGGCGTCGCCGGCTCGGCCGGCGGCGGCGTGGGGGCCGCGCCCTCAGCCGGCGGCGTCGTGTACGGCGCAGGCTGGGCCGGCGGCGCGCTCAGCGGCTGCGGCTGCAGCGGCTGCGCGAGCGGCGGAGGCGGCGTCATCGGCTGCGCGGCGGGCCCGGGAGTCGGAGGCACGTACCCCTGTCCGGCCGGCGGCAGCGTCATCGCCTGCGGGGCAGGCCCGGGAATCGGAGGTACGGACTGCCACGGGACGTGCGCCGGCGCCATGGGCTCACCGGGCGCCGGCGGCGCGGCGGCGTATCCGCCACCGGCCGGCATGGGCGGCGAGCCGAAGCCCGCCGACCCGGCAGCAGCGATACGCCGGAACTCGTAGCCGCCAAACCCGAGGAACAGGAACATGATCGACGGGAAGATGATCAGCAGGATCGCGAACCCCGTGCCTTGGCCGAAGTTGGCGGCGATGTCCAGCGCCATGAAGATCCACAGCACGAAGATGCCGATGATGAGCAGCCAACCGATGAACGGGATCCATGCCAGCAGGCTGCAGCCGAGCATGATCCAGAAGAAGTACACCGGCCGGTTCGACAGCTTGACGACGTTGTATTCGTTGTAAAAGGGGATGATGGCGGCCCATCCCGGCAGTCCGGCCTTGTTGAGGGTCTTCCACAGGCCGATTATCGCCAGAACCGCGAAGGCGAGCATCACGATCCACATGACGATCAGGAAGGCAGCGGCCGCGCCTCCCCCTGCGTTGTAGCTGTAGCTGTAGTCCATGACGTACGCCTCCTTGTTCTTGCCCAGTCGGGTCGTTCGCGTGAGTCTTCAGCGCCCTGCATTGACATCCTGCCCGCTGCGCGGCGCGAGTACGCTTCTGGCGAGGGCGCAAAGACGAGAGAGGACGGGCCGGGAGGCGGTTCTTCCGCCTCCCGGCCCGTCCTCAATCAAATCTTGCGAGCTCGGTCAGCTCAGGTGCGCACCGGCTTGTACTGGTCGCTGCCGAAGCCGAGGATAAGGAACATGACGAACGGGAACAGCCACAGAAGCACGCCGTACCCCGCGCCGTGGCCGAAGTTCCTGGCGATGTCGATAGATACGATGATAAGGATGACGAAGTTCACGAACGGTATGAACAGGAGGATCAGCCACCATCCCGGCCGGCCCGCCACCTTGATCATGAGATACATGTTGTAGAAGGGGATGATGGCTCCCCAGCCGGGCCTCCCGGCCTTGCGGAAGGTCATCCACAAACCTGCGATCATGAGGACGGCGATGATGAGCTCGATGATGATGTATGTTCCGCTGAAGTAGACCGTCGATCCCGAGCTCGTACTGGTCTCGATCATGTGAAAGCCTCCTGTTTCGTTACCCCTGTGGGTCTGTGACTGCGTGTTCCCCGCCGGCGGCACGCATCCTGCAATGCCACGCCTATCGGAATACTGCCCGGGAATCTTGAGTCCGGCGCCGGGCCAGTGCCCGGAGCGGCGCGTATGCGTATACTCCGGTCACGAGCGCCCGGAGCGCCCTGCGGTCCACGGGGACGACAGAAAGGAGTCGCGATGAAGTGCGAATCACGGTGGGGCGAGGCCGGCGGCCTTTGCGGCGTGCCCGAGCCTGCGGCTCTTGCAGGGGAGCGCGCCGCATGAGCCGGCTGCCACAGCGCATCGCCACGGGCGTGTACCAGATCTCCCTGGGCAGCGTGAACGCCTTTCTGATCGACCTTGACGACGACGGCGTGGGCACGGCGGCGCCGGCCGCCGGCGGGGGCACGGCCCCCGGCGGCCTCGTCCTCATCGACACCGGCGTGGCGCGCGGCGCGGCGCGCATCGGCGCGGCCATCCGCGACCTCGGCCGCGCCCCCGGCGACCTGCGCGCCATCGTGGTCACGCACCTGCACCGCGATCACACGGGCGCGCTCGCGGAGGTCAAGCGCCGTACCGGCGCCGAGGTGTGGATGCACCCGGCCGACGCGGCGCTCGTGCGCCAGGGCCTGTTCGCACGCCCGCTCGAGCCGGGGCCGGGTCTCATGCGCAGCGCCCTGGTGCGGCTCGTCGACAGGCGGCCGGCGCGGCGCGGCGAGGCCATCGCCGTCGAGCACGAAGTGGACGACGGCGAAACGCTGCCGTTCGCCGGCCTGAAGGCCGTGTACACGCCGGGGCACACGGCCGGCCACCTGGCTCTGCTGCTGCCGCGGGACGGCGGCGTCCTCTTTGTCGGCGACGCCGCGACCAACTTCCTGCGCCTCGGCTGGGGGCCGATCTACGAGGATGTGAGCCAAGGACGCGACAGCCTCGCCAAGCTCGCGGCCCTCGACTTCGAGGTGGCCGCCTTCGCCCACGGCCGCGCCATCCGCGCGCGCGCCGGCGAGCGCTTTCGCGCGCGCTGGCCCTCCGCGCGCTGACGCGGTCGCGGTGAGGCGCTGCCTTCTGCGGCCCGATGGAGTACTCTGCGCGAGACGGCGACGGGGAGGAGCAGCGATGAGTCAGGTGAGCCGCAGGCGCGTGCGCGAGGCGCTGGTCCTTCTGGTCGCGCTGGCGAGCCTGCTCGCTCTGGGCGCCGGCGCGGCGGCCTGCGGAGGCACGGCGACGAGTCCTTCGTCGTCGCCTTCGCCGCAGGCCTCCCCGATGCAACTCAAGGTCATGGAGTTCAACATCGAGTACGGCGGCACGCAGATCTCGTTCGCGAAGGTCGTCGAGGCGGTCAAGGCGGCCGACCCTGACGTGGTCGGGCTGGAGGAGGCCCAGACCAACACCGGCAGGCTCGCCAGGGAGCTCGGCTGGCAGTACTACAGCAACGGCATGCAGCTGCTCTCGAAGTACCCGATCCTTGAACCCTCCGGTTCCGACGGCGTCTACGTGCTCATCCAGGTGCAGCCGGGCGCCTGCGTGGCGGTGTCCAACGTGCACCTGCCGTCGGAGGCGTCCGGGCCGCATCTGATCCGCATCGGCAAGTCCGCGGCGCAGGTGGTCGCCAGCGAGAACAAGGTGCGCCTGCCTTCGATCCAGAAGCAGCTCGAGGTGTTGCCGCCCCTCGCCGACAAGGGCATCCCCGTGTTCCTGCTGGGCGACTTCAACGCCCCCTCGCACCTCGACTACACCGCGGCGGTCGTGGGCACCCGCGACTACGTGAAGTACGTCGTCGAGTGGCCGGTGAGCAAGGCCGTCGAGGCCGCCGGCTTTCGCGACTCGTGGCGCGAGGTGTATCCGGATCCGCTGCAGAGCCTGGGGCTCACCTGGTGGGCCGCGCGTCCCCGGGTCGACGGCTGGAACCCGGGGCCCAACGCCCCGCAGGACCGCATCGACTTCATCTACGCGGCCGGCCCGGCGAAAGCGCTGGCCGGCCAGCTGGCCGGGGAGGTGGGCGGCCCGGAGGTGAGCTTCCCGGTGGATCCCTGGCCGTCGGACCACCGCGCGGTCATGGCGACCTTCGCGGTCACCCCCGGGACGCCGCCGACGATGGTGGCGGCGAACCAGCGGCTCCTGACCGTCGGCCGGCCGCTCGAGGTCGCCTACCACGGTCCCGGCGGCGGCTCGGCCGCGGTCCGGCTCGTGCCCGCGGGCGCGTCGCCCGACGCGGCGGTCGCCGAACAGCCGGCTGAGTCGGTCGACGGGACGGTGACGTTCCCGACCACCGACCTGCAGTCCGGCGCCTACGAGGTCGTGCTCGCCGAAGGCACCGATCCTGCCACGGAGCTGGCGCGCACGCCGGTCTGGCTGAAGGCCGTGGGCGCCGAGCCCACGCTCACCACCGACAAGCCGAGCTACCTCAAGGGTGAGCCGATCGTCGTCTCGTGGGAGAACGCGCCGGCCAATCGCTGGGACTGGATCGGCGTGTACGAGGCCTCCGCGGCCGACCCCCTGGTCGACTACTACCTGATCTGGCAGTACACGGGCGGCCCCGCCTCGGGCACGGTCGCCGGGCCGCCGGCTGGCACGCTGGCCCTCGACGACACCGCCTGGGGCGAGCCCTGGCCGCTGCCGCCGGGCAAGTACAAGGTCTACTACCTGCTGGCGGACGGCTACGAGGCGGTGGCCGCGGCGACCTTCACGGTCGCGAAGTAGTGCCAGCGCCGGCACGCCGGCGAGGGCCGGGAGGATCTCACGATGAACTGTGGAGTCTGCGGAGCCAGGATGACGCGGGTCGCGAGCGACCTGCCCTTCAAGACGTCGGACCACACGACAGCCATTCTCAAGGACGTCCCCGTGCTGCAGTGCGGCAACTGCGGCGACTACCTTCTGGGGGACGCCGTGATGAGCCGCGTGGACGAGATCCTGTCGGGCGTCGCCTTCGGGTGAGCTCGGGTCCGGACCTGGCCAAGGCGAACAAGCGCCGGCGCATGCGCATCGTCACCGCGCGGCTCGATCTGCCCAAGCCGGAGATCGTCACGCCGCTTGAACTGTTCACGGAGGTTGACCATGCTGACGAATGAGCTGCTGGAGGCGAAGTACCGCGCCCAACGCGCCCTGGCGGACCAGGGCGGCGACGATCTGCACGAGTATGCGCAGAATCTGCACCGGATCGTGCGGGACGCAGAGCGCAAGCATGGCCTCACGTTCTGCTATCGGCAGGCCGTTGAGAAGACGGCGCCTTCGCACGATGTGCAAACGCGGTCAGGCAGCCGCAGGACAGGCGCCTGACCAACGGTTCCAGCCGATCGCCTGCGGTGCGCGATCGTCCACCATCATCCCCATCTCCGATCCTCGCCAGGACACGGCGGGCGTCATCAAACGTGCGGCGCTCTCGCACGAGCCGGTGTTCATCACGCAACACGGCCGGCCGCGGTCATGGTGGACGCGCAGGCCCACGAGCGCAGGCAGCACGAGCGCCAGATCCTGCAGCTCCTCGCCCGTGGCACAGCGCAGATCGAGGCCGGCGTCGGTCGCGACATGGACGCGGGGTCGCCGACGCGGACGAGCTTCTGCGCGAGATTTGACCGTGCGCGTCGGGGTCACGCCGGTCGCTGATGGGGAGACAGCCATCCTTCCCCCGCGCGCCGGCCGCGGGTCGCGTGCCTGCGAGGGGAGTCTGGCGACGGGCGTAGTCGCTGAGCTTCTCCCGCGACGCGCCGCCGGCTGAGCGGCGAGCACGGATGCGCCGCGTCGCTGCGCACGCACGGCAGAGACGGGGACGATGGCCTGCTCAGGCTCGGGCGGGCGCGCGGGCGACCGCGCGAGCGGCCGCGGCGACCCGGCGGCGCCGGCGGCCGCGGCGGCCCCGGCGACATGCCACGAATCGGTAGGACAAGGAAAGCCCGCCTCTTCTTACCGATTTGCACTACCCCGCCGGGTGGCTCCGGCGGCCGGGCCGCGCGAAGTCCACGGGCGCGGCGTAGATCTGGGCGCCGCCGCCGGCTGAGAGCACCCCCGTTTCCACCGGCCGTGCCCCGCGGAAGCCGCGCGGGAGACTGATAGCCGACAAGGCCACTGGTCGCCGGCGGGACGACCGGCTCGGCCTGGAAGTGACGGCCGCCGGCCTCGCTGATCGCGAACTGCAGCTCGACGGTCTGGTTCTCGTTGTCGAGCTCCTCCATCCACAGCGCCTGGGCGAGGCTGTCGCGGGTCTCGTCGTCGAACGCGGCCACCGCGCGAGCCAGGTCGGGGGTCCTGTCGCGCTCCGTCATCACCGCTCTCCCGTCTTTCGTCGCGCGGGGGTCCGGTGCGAGGCGCCGACTGAAGCTCGCCGTCGACCGGCATCTGAGCGCTCGGGCGGGAGCTCGGCCGGCTGGCCCTCGCGGGTCGCCGCCGGGTCAGGTCCGCAGGGACGACAGCGGATTCAGGACGGCTCGGCGAGCAGGTGCAGGATGAGCTTGTCGCCCGCCGCTTCGGGACTGAAGAACGCGGTCGACCCGGTCAGCCCGAGGCGCTGGTCCGCGGCGTCATCGGCCAGGTTCAGTTGCCGGCTCAGGCCGAACCTGGTGACCTGGACCGTCGTGGTGGCCCGGTCGAAGCGCATGAGCTCGCGCGTGGTCTTGCCGAGCTCCGTGCGATCGAGCACGTGGATGGTGGTGGGGGTCACGGCGACGAGCATGCGCACGGTGACCCCCTTGTCCGCCGCGGCCACACTACGCTCCGCGTGGAGGGCGGCTCCCGCCATCGCGCCATGGGCCAGCGGGCCGCCGACGTCCAGGGCGGCCGCGGCGGCTCCGCTGACCACGCCCGCGATGGCGATCTTCGCGTAGTCGTCCTGAAGGCCGAAGATGCCCGCGACCAGGATCTCCTCGCCGGTCCCGATGATCTGGGCGGCCTCCTGTTTGAGCTCCTGTTCGTCCATGGGGCGCACTATCTCACGGGGCTTGGCGGGGCGCAATGGCCGGCCTGAAGGGCGAGGTCGTCGGCGCTGGCCTGGAGGACGGCGCCGACGGCGGGTCGCCGCTCACGCCGTCGCCGCCTCCATCGCACGCCCTCCTCCTTGTGTTGACTCTTCAGGCTGTGATTCTATCGTGCGGGCACCCGGTGACCGCGAGCGGAGGAGTATCCATGAAGGTCCTGATAGTCGGCAGCGGCGGCGTGGGCGAATCGACCGCGGCGATCGCCAAGCGGCGCGATCCCAGGGGCGAGCTCTTTGAGACGATGGTGATGGCCGACTACGACCTGGCCAAGGCGCAGGCGGCCTCCGCGCGGCTCGGCGATGAGAAGCGCTTCCCCGCCGAGCAGTGCGACGCGGCCAACGTCGACCAGATGGTCGCCCTGGTCAAGAAGCACGACGCCGACATGCTCTGCAGCTTCCTGCCCGTCGAATTCAACATGTTCACGCTCGAGGCGGCGCTCAAGGCGCGCGTCCACCACATGGACGCCTCGACGTCGCTGTCGATCCCTCACCCGACCGACCCCTTCAACCAGTCGGGCAAGGTGCTGGGCGAGGACGAGAAGGCGCTGAGCGATGACTTCGTGAAGATCGGCAAGCTGGGCTTGATGGGCTTCGGCGTCGAGCCGGGCATGGCCGACTGGTACTGCCGCTACGCCGCCGACCACTACTTCGACGAGATCGACGAGATCGGCGTGCGCGACGGCGCCAACCTCGAGATCCCCGGCTTCACGGGCATCAGCTTCGGCTTCTCCATCTGGATGACCATCGAGGAGTGTACCAACCCGGCCGTGGTGTGGGAGCGCGAGCGCGGCTTCTACACGGTGCCGCCGCTCTCCGACCCCGAGCCGTTCTACCTGCCCGAGGGCATCGGCTGGGTCGAGTGCGCCCACGTCGAGCACGAAGAGGTGGTACACGTGGGCTGGAGCGAGAAGCTGCTCAAGGGCGTCAAGAAGGCGACCTTCAAGTACGCGCTCGGCGACGAGTTCATCGCCGCCATGGAGGTCCTCAAGTCGATCAACCTGCACTCGCTGCAGCCGATCACCGTCAAGGGCGTGCAGGTGCGGCCGCGCGACGTGGTCGAGGTTGCCGCCCCAGATCCGAATGAGATCGGCAAGCGCTACGTCGGCCAGACCTGCGGGGGCACGTGGGTGAAGGGTCGCAAGGACGGCGCGGAGCGTCAGGTGTACCTCTACCAGGTGGCCGACAACCAGGAGAGCGTGGCCCTGTACGGCACCCAGGGCGTCGTCGCGCAGACCGCCTTCCCCGGCGTGATCGCGCTCGAGCTGCTGGCCACCGGCAGGCTGCAGGGCTACAGGGACAACCCGGAGGCCGGCGTCTTCCCGGCGCAGGCTTTCACCTGCGACGACTTCGTGCAGATGCAGAAGGAGTACGGGTTCCCCGGCGGCGCGCTTGAGATGGACTCGGAGTACAAGCGCGCGCAGGACCACGCCGGCTTCGTCGCGCCGGTCGAAGGCGCCGACTCGTGACCGGCGCCGGGGGCGACCCGGTGACCTGCCGCCGGTTCGAGGGCAAGGTGGCGCTGGTCACCGGCGGGGCGTCGGGCATCGGCCTGGCGACGGCGGAGCGGCTGCTCGCAGAGGGAGCCGCGGTCGTGATCGCCGATCTGGACGGTGAAGCCGGGGAGGCCGCGGCGGCCGCGCTGCGCGGCCGCGGCCTCGAAGCCGTGTACGCCGCGCGCTGCGACGTGACGCGCGGCGCCCAGGTGAAGGCGCTCGTGGACGACATCGTCGTCCGCCACGAGCGCCTCGACGTGCTCTTCAACAACGCCGGCATCTTCGAGCCCGGCGAGGTCCACGAGATCGACGAGGAGGC